>DAOUWX010000125.1 GCA_030666935.1 Atribacterota bacterium
GTAGGTGCCAGTGCAGTTTTTATAATGAAACAATTTTTTGAAGGTTTACCTAAAGAAATGGAAGAATCGGCTCGGATTGATGGTGCCAGTACCTATCAAATTTTCTCAAAAATAATGTTACCCCTGGCTAAACCCGCTTTAGGAGCACTTACCATTTTGACCTTTCAGGGAGTGTGGAATGAATTTTTCTGGCCTTTGGTAATAATAACTTCACCAATGGACAAATTTACTTTAACCATAGGTTTATTGAGTATGAAAGAAACCTATGCATCCGGAGCTTTTGATTGGGGGCCAATCCTGGCCGGAGCAATTATTTCAGCTTTACCGATTATAATCCTCTTTATCGTTTTTCAACGTTATTTTGTGGAAGGAGCAAGTTTCAGCGGGATAAAGGGATAAATTTTTATACATGATAGGAGTTGTTTATGGTAATTAAATATAATATTGGGAAAAATGAATATCGAAATTGGATAGTAGAAGAAACCGATTTTCAAACAGCGTATTTAGGAAAATATGAAACAATTTTCACCCTTAGCAACGGTTATATGGGAGTAAGAGCAGCAACAGAAGAAACTTATCAAGAAGAAACAAGAGGGTGTTATATCGCCGGCTTGTTCGATAAATTCCCTGGAGAAGTGACAGAATTAGCTAATATTCCTGACTGGCTGAATATTGAAATAAAATTGGATGGTGAAAAATTTGATTTAAAGACCGGGAAGATTCTATCATATCAAAGGCAAATTAATATTAAAGATGGGCAACTTACCAGGAATGTTGAATGGGAAAGTCCAACCGGTAAAAAAACTCGATTGACCTTTGAAAGATTTGTTTCTCTTAAAAATCTACATTTTGCTGCCCTAAAAATAAAGGCCATCCCTCTTAATTATTCTGGAACTATTGAAATTTGTTCAGGAATTAATGGTCAGACTACCAATAGTGGCGTACAACACTTTAAAGAAGGAAAATTACGATTTTCTTCCGAAGGGATTATCTCAATGACTTCCAGGACTCAGAAATCGGATATCGGTCTTGTTATTGCTGCAAAACACCGTTTCTATTTGAATGGCAAGATATTAGAAGTAAAAGAGGGAGTAGGAAGTCAACGAAGAAAGATTTTTTTATCTTCCCGATATAAAGTTAAACAGAATGAAGAATTTATTTTTAAAAAAATGGTTACCGTATATACAACACGTGATTCTGATTTTAGGGAGAAAGAAAAAATTTCAAATAAAGAAATTGAAAAGGTTGCGGTAGATAACTTAAAAAAATTTATAAAACTTGGTTATGATAAACTTTTTGAAGCCCACAAAAAAAAATGGAATCAACTTTGGGAACAAATTGATATTGTTCTTGATGGACCAGATTTCGACCAATTAGCCATTCGTTTCTCCCAATTTCATATCTATCAGATGACCCCTGCTCATGATGAGAGATTAAGTATTGCGGCAAAAGGACTTTCCGGTGAGGGCTACAAAGGTCATGTTTTTTGGGATATGGAAATATTTATTCTTCCTTTCCTCGTTTATACTTTTCCGGAGATTGCCAGAAGATTACTCTTTTATCGTTATCACTTTTTGGATGGAGCAAGGGAAAAAGCCAAAGAAAATGGTTTTGAGGGTGCTATGTATCCCTGGGAATGTGCCGACACAGGATGCGAAGTTACTCCTAAATGGGGTGGGGTAGATTTTAAAACAGGTAAACCTCAAAGGATATGGACTGGTGAGTTAGAGCAACATATAACTTGCGATATAGTATACAGTATCTGGCATTATTTCCAGGCAACCTGTGATCACGATTTTATGTATAACTATGGGTTAGAAATTATGTTGGAAACCTCTCGTTTCTGGGCGAGCAGATTAGAATACAATCCGGAAAAAGACCAATATGAAATAAATAATGTAACCGGGCCGGACGAATATAGTGAACATATAAATAATAATACCTTTACAAATTATATGGTAAAATGGCAGCTTAATAAAACTATTCATTTTTCTGGATGGATTAAAGCGAATCAATTGGAAGCATGGAAGAAAGTTACTTCTAAAATCAAATTTACTTCGAATGAATTGAGTGATTGGAAAGGAAAGGCAGATAAGATATATATTGGTATGGATCAAGCCTCAGGTTTTATCCATCAGTATGAAGGTTTTACAGATAAGAGGGAAGTCGATCTTTTAAAATATAAAGGAAAAGTGGGAGCAATTACCCAGGACTTTAACTGGGAAGAAATCACCCAGATGCAAGTATTAAAACAATCAGATATTATTATGCTTCTATATCTCCTAGGTGATGATTTTTCCCAAAAAACTAAACGTCTTAACTGGGATTATTATGAACCAAGGACTCTTCATGACTCTTCATTAAGCCAAAGTATACATGCTATTTTGGCTTTAGATATAGATGATATTGAAAAAGGATATGAATATTTTGAAAGATCAATACGGATTGATTTAGGAGAAAATTTAAAAAGTTCCTGGGATGGACTTCATGCAGCCTCACTTGGCGGAAACTGGCAGGCGGTTGTAAACGGTTTTGGGGGAGTTCGAATTACAAATGATGGAAAATTAAGAATCAATCCTCATCTACCGGAAAAATGGAAAAGGTTGAGATTTAAAATTAAATGGCAAAATGAAGAGTATTGTGTTGATATTGCCAGAAATAGAATTATTTTAAAACCATTATCTCCTATGAAGCAGCCACTATCAGTTGAAATCCAAAGAAAAGAGCATCTTCTTTATCCTAACCAGGCATTGAAAGTTACATATTAAGGAAGGAATATATAAGAATGAGAAGAAAATTAAAAGCAGTTATATTTGATCTCGATGGAGTAATTACTGATACTTCTGAATATCATTATCGTGCCTGGAAGCGATTGGCTGATGAAGAAGGAATTCCTTTTACCAGAGATGATAATGATAAACTAAGGGGTGTTTCGCGAGGTGAATGCCTAAAAATATTATTAAAGGAAAAACAAGTTTCAGACGAGAAATTTCAGGAAATAATGAATAGAAAAAACGAATATTATGTGGAATTATTAGGACAAATGACTTCTAAAAATATTCTATCCGGAGCAAAGGAATTAGTTTTAGGACTTAAAAGACGAGGAATAAAAACAGCCATTGCATCTGTTAGCAAGAATACGAGAACAGTCTTACAGGGAACAGGAATAGAGGATCTATTTGATGTTATTGTAGATGGATATAGTGTAAAAAATACTAAACCCGCTCCAGATATATTCTTATTTGCGGCGAAAGAACTGGGAGTAAAGCCAGAAGATTGTGCTGTAGTAGAAGATGCAGAAGCAGGAATCGATGCTGCTTTGGCAGGTAATATGCTGCCTATTGGCATTGGTCCGGAGGAAAGGGCAGGAAAAGCTCGATATCGTTTTGAAAAAACTGGAGATATTACACTAACTAAATTATTAGAAATTATAAATTTTTAAATTAGTATAAGTAATAAATGAACCTAAATTGAACTTACTAATATTTTATCCCCCCTTTTTTCGTTTTTAGCTCAATTTCCCACCAAAAAGATCTAATGACCCAAACCAATTTTTCAAATGATAATCAATTTACCTTACTAATTTGTTTTAATGGTGAATTTACTAATTACGGTCAGAAAAAAAATAAAAGATTAAAATATTTAGCTATTAAAAAATATTTTTGTAAAATAATTTTTTAGGAGTATAATTGTTTTATGTGAAAAAAGGAGTAAGAGATGAAAATTAAAAAATATGATACTTTTGTAATGGGTCATATTTCTATTGATGAAAATATTTATCAGGGTGAAATTGTAAAGGAAATTGGAGGGGCGGTTTTTTATTCATCCTGTGCTTCCCATTCTATCGGTCATAAAATAGGCATTTTAACTAAGTTATCTCAAAAGGATAGAAAGTATTTGGAGGCATTTAACATTTCCAAAGAAGATATTACTGCTTTAGATTCCAGAAATACCACTTCTATAAGAAATATTTATCATAGCGAAGATAGAGAAAGAAGAACCTGTACTGCTCTATCGATCGCCGACCCCTTTACCATTGACGATATCCCTGATAATATTGTTTCTCAGATATATCATTTTGCCGGTCTCATCTCGGGAGAATTTAATAATGAGATGATAAAGTATCTGCACAACAAAGGGAAAGTTGCCCTGGATGTTCAAGGATTTTTAAGGACTGTGGGGAAAAATAAAGAAATGATCTTTAAAGATTGGAAAGAAAAGAAGGAATATCTCCCTTATATTGATTATTTAAAAACTGATGCAGCTGAAGCTGAAATTATGACCGGATCAAAAGATAGAAAGAAAGCAGCGGAAATGCTCTTTGATTGGGGAGCAAAGGAAATTATGATTACCCACAATAAAGAAGTTTTAATTTATAATGGTAAAAAACATTATACCTGTCCCTTAAAACCGAGAAACCTTTCAGGAAGAACCGGCCGGGGTGATACCTGTTTCAGTGCTTATATTACCGAGAGGGCAGACAAAGAAATTGAAGAAGTCTTGCTTTTTGCTGCTGCTTTAGTTTCATTAAAGATGGAAAGTCCCGGTCCTTTTAAAAGAACCAGGGGTGAAGTTGAAGAATATATAAAAAAGTTTTATTAGTATAGATCTAATAAACAAAGAAAGGGAAAGAAATGAAACACTCTGAATTTGAATTTAAAACTTTTGATGGATTATCTCTCTTTGGTCAAAATTGGCAACCGGAAGACCGGCCTAGAGCAGTGGTTTACTTGGTTCATGGTATAGGTGAACATAGTGGACGCTATGTCCATGTAGCTGATAGTTTAACTCAAGCAGGTTATACTTTAATTTCTTTTGATTTACGCGGGCATGGTAAATCTGAAGGTCCGCGTGGGCACATCCCTTCCTATGAGGGTATAATGCAGGATATTTCTTCTTTATTGGAAGTTACAAATAAAAAATTTCCTCAATTACCCCTTTTTCTTTATGGTCATAGCTTGGGAGGTAATTTAGTTCTTAATTATGTTCTTCGTCGTCAGCCACACCTTAAGGGAGTAATTGCTACCGCCCCCTGGCTCCGTTTAGCTTTTGAGCCCCCTGCTTCTAAAATTGCTTTAGGAAAAATGACCAATTGCATCTGGCCTTCATTTTCCCTGAAAAGCGGTTTAGATACCAAGGCCCTATCTCATGACTTAGAAGTGGTCCACACTTACGAAAACGACCCCATGGTTCATGACCATATTTCAGCCCGAATGTTTATCAGTTTTTATCAAGCAGGACAATGGGCTTTGGAACATGCTTCAGAATTTTCTCTTCCTCTTCTGCTTATGCACGGGGGAGATGATAAAATAATCTCTGTTAAGGCAAGTCATGAATTTGCTAACACGAAAACCAAAAATTGTACTTTAAAAATTTGGGATGGTCTTTATCACGAAATTCATAATGAACCGGAAAAAGAAGAAGTCTTCAAATTTTTAATAGACTGGCTAGATAGGGAAGTTATATAGCGAAAAAAGAAAAGCGCAAAACGTAAAGTCATAACTCAAAATTTAAAAATATTATTTTATATATTGAGTTTCATCTTTCTTATTTCGCATATTATACAACAAAAACGAAAAGATAAAGAAGTAGAAACTAAAACTTAAAATTTAGTATTGAGAGAAAAGGTTTTGAGTTTTGAATTATGGTTTTTCGCTTTTAGTTTTAAATTTTTAGCTGTATAC
>DAOUWX010000153.1 GCA_030666935.1 Atribacterota bacterium
ACAAGAGACAGGGGAAATGGGAAGAGGCAGAAGAAATATGGAAAGAGATAATAGAAAGAAGCCGAGAGTATATCTATTATCCTTACGAAGAGTTAGCCAAATATTACGAACATTATTTGAAGGATTATCAAAAAGCAGAGACGGTAGTAAAAGAAGCTCTAAATATTGAAGAAAATATTTTTTTAAGAGAAAAATTACAATATCGTTTAAATCGAATAAAAAATAAAGGAAAAAACAGGTAAATGTAGAAAGGTGCCTGGCACCTTTCTATGCATTTATAAAAAGGAGTAAGAGATGGAGAAGAGGAATTATACAGTGAAAGATTGGCCGGATGAGGAAAGACCGAGAGAGAGGTTGGCTAAATATGGCGTAGATTACTTGACAGATGCGGAGTTATTAGGAATAATATTGGTTAAAGGTTATCAGGGAAAAACTTCAGTGGAAGTAGCGAAAGATTTATTATCAGAAACAAAGAGTTTAAGGAAATTAGATTCATTAAGTTATCCGGAGATGAGTTCTATTAAAGGGATAGGCCTGGCTAAATTTGCTCAAATAAAGGCAGCTTTGGAGATAGGAAAAAGGCTTTTAAGAGAGACCAATTTGCCTAAAAAGAAAATCCATAACGCTGCTGACTTAGTAAATTATTATGTACCATGTATGAGAGATTTAAAAAAGGAAAAATTTAAAGCAATATTATTAGATGTAAAGAATAAGATTATTAGAGATATTGATATTTCGGTAGGCAGTTTAACGGAAAGCATAGTCCATCCTCGCGAGGTATTGAAGGAGATAATCAAGGAATCTGCTGCCTCGGTTATATTTTTACATAATCATCCCAGCGGAGAATCGAATCCCAGTAAAAATGATTTAGATATTACTGATCGTTTGGTGGATGCTTGCGATCTGATTGGAGTAAAAGTGCTGGACCATATAATATTAGGTGAAGATAATTATACTAGTTTTACCCAGGAGGGCTTATTACACAGAGAGCAGGGGGTGAAGATAGGTGAAAAGTAATTTATATATAAAATTTTGTCCATATTGTGGTTATAAATTATTCAGAAAAATGTTGGAAGGAAGGAAAAGATTATATTGTTCGAGGTGTGGTAAGATATATTACGAAAATCCTACTCCGGTAGTGGCCATAATCGCCAGAGATAATGAAGGTAAAATATTGTTAATCAAAAGGAAAATAGAGCCTCGTAAAGGTGAATGGGCTTTACCGAGTGGATTTATGGAGATAGAGGAAACTCCTATAGAAGCGGCTTTGAGGGAATTAGCTGAAGAGACCGGGCTAAAAGGAAAATCAAAAAGATTAATAGGAGTTTATCCCAATAATAGCGAAATTCATGGTTTTTTAGTTGCAATAATCTATGAAGCAGAAATAGTGGGAGGTGAACTTTGTGCCGGTGACGATGCGGAGGAGGCAGAATTTTTTGCGGTTAAGCAACTTCCTGCTTTAGCCTTTCAATCTCACCGGGAAGCCCTGGAAGAAGTATTAAAATAAAGATTTTAATTTTTCAATTCATATTTTGTAAGAAATTATTGATGATAAGCTAATAAATTTAATAATAAAAGGGAGAAAATAATGGAAAAAGTAAATTTTTTTAAAGTCAATAAATTAAAAGCAAAAAAGGTTTTAGAAGATTCTAGGTTAAAGGTTGTGGTAAATAAAAATACAATGGTAACCTTTTTTGAATTTGGTCCAAATACCACTATTATGCCTAAACATAAACATCCTCATGAACAAACAGCAATAGTGACAGCGGGCTCAATAAAAATGGTTGCAGGAGGGGAAACCAAAATTTTAAAAGCAGGTGAAGGAGCAGTAATCCCTCCTAATGTGGAGCATGAAGTTATTCCTTTAGAGCCAAACACTAAGGTAATGGACGTTTTTTATCCTATACGAGAGGATTATCTTTGATAAAAATAATTAGATTGAAGGAGTATATAGTTGAAAATATTAGCTTTAGATTTTGATGGAGTAATTGTGGATAGTGTTTTAGATTCGCTTTTTGTGAGCCATAATGCCTATTTAAGACTTCATAGTCTGGGGAACAAGAAATATTTTGGGGGAGAGCTTTTTACTTTCGGAAATTGGGAAGAGGTTAAAAAGCAGTACCAGGAAGAGATAAAATATTATCGCACCCTAAGGCCTTATATTCGGGGAGCAACCGATTATGGTTTGCTCCAAAGATTAATAGAGGAAAATAAATCTATTAAGAATCAGGAAGAATTTGATAATTATAGAAAGATAGTGAAGTTCGATTCTGAAGCCTATGAAAAAGAATTTTATAAAGAACGAGAAAGACTTCAAAATATAGATTATAGAGCCTGGTTTAATTTAGAGCCACCCTATCCCGAAGTGATAGGGGGAATGAAGAAATTATTAGAAGAAGGAACTAAAATTGTGATTGCTACTGCTAATAGAAGAAAAGCAATTGCCAGATCTTTTACTCCTGAATATTTTGGTTTTACTATTGAACCAAAAGATATTTTAGATAAGAGATACGGTGAAAACAAATCTGAACAGATGAAGCAGATTGTCAATTTATATCAAATTAAGTTCAAGGACATATATTTTGTAGATGATCAGGTAAGCCATTTGATTCAGACCAGACCTTTAGGGGTAAAAGTCATTTTGGCCGGCTGGAGCTATGCAACTAAAGTTCAGAAAGAGGAAGCCCGGATACAAAAAATTCCGGTTATTGAAAAAGAAGAAGATTTTTATCCTATAGTTAAGGATATTTTAAGGTAATTTATTTAAGAAGGAATAAATTTTAAAATACAAAAAGGAGGAGAAGAAAATGAAAATAGTAGATTATAAAGAAGTTAAAGCTGAAGCGGTAGATTTTGAAGATGTCAAAGATGTTAAAGTAAGGTGGCTTATTTCTGATAAAGATAAAGCCCCGAATTTTGCTATGAGGTTGTTTGAGGTTGGTCCGGGAGGGTATAGTCCTTTACATACTCATAATTGGGAACACGAGGTATTTATTTTAGAAGGTGAAGGAGTAGCTAACAATGGAGAAAAAGAGACCAAACTTAAAAGTGGGGCAGTAGTTTATGTAGCTCCTAATGAGAAACATCAATTTAGAAATGTTGGAGATAGCATATTTAAATTTATATGCCTGATTCCAATTAGTAAATAAAATTAGCGTACAGCGTTTAAGCGTATAGAAAAGATGAAGCCAAAAAAATAGGGGCGTATTGCATACGCCCCGAGTTACTTGTTACTCATTACCAATTACTGTATTTTACTGTCTGCTTGCTTATAGAATTTACTCTACAACCGTAAATTCAATAGTTACTTCAGTGGTCTTTCCAGAAAAAACATCCTTTAAGACTAACAGAAATTTATAATTACCTACAGGGAAGGGAGAAGTTTGAGTTAGTGTATTGGTAATAAACAGATCGAAATTTTTAGAATGTGAAGTTATATGGTAGTCAAGAAAGTCTTCTTGTTTGAATAATACATTGTTATTTTTATCCAAGATATACATATCTTCTTTAATGTATATTTCATAAAGATCTTTTTTAATTTCTTTAATGGTGTAATTTCTTGCTTCACCATACATAAGGAAAGTTTCACCTTGAGCAAAGATGGCATCTTCTCTTTGGTTATACATACCAAATCCCCAGGCCTCTTCATCAGTAAATGTCACATTGACAAATTCTAAGTCGGCTTTTCTTCTAACTACTATTAGAGCTTCTTCTAATTCTTCCACTGCTTCATTATATTTTTCTTCGTCAATTAATTTTAAAGCCCGGTTTATATAATCTTTTTCTTCACTGGCAGAAGAAAACATAACCAAATTGGAAATAATAAAAATTAAAATTAATCCTAAAAATATAAATTTTTTACTTAAATCCATTTTTGTTACTCCTTTTTTATTTTAAATTTGGTATAAATATATTTTTATACTTTTTTAATTATATAATAATCTATAAAGTAATTCAAAAAATGAACGAACTTGCGTTATTTTCAATAAAAGAATTGAACTGAAATATTTTTTAAATTATAATTGATTTAAATGAAAATAAAAAAGATTAAAATAATTCAGTATTATTAAAACAAGCCGCTTAGGCATAATCTAGAATAATATGGAGGAAAAGTAATGGAATGTAATATCGAAAAAAACAAGAGTAATTGCACCTGTACCTATGAACCCTGCAGTAGAAAGGGTAAGTGTTGTGAATGTATTGCTTATCATTGGAACATAGGTGAACTTCCCGGTTGTCTATTCCCTCCCGAGGTGGAGAAGACTTATAACCGTTCGATTGAAAAATTTATCGAAACGTATAAATAAATTCGTATCTCGTATCTCGTGAATCGTATCTAGCGAAAAAAAGAAATAGAATGAGAAATAAAACAATTTAAAGCAATACAGAAAAAAGTTTTGAATTTTGAATTATGATTTTTCACTTTTAGCTTCAAGTTCTTAGTTTTAATAATGTAGGGGTTCGATTCATCGAACCCGCTGAAAAAAATTACCAAAATACTCGGGTCGGATAAATCCGACCCCTACACCAGATTTGCGGAAATAACATAAAATACAATAAACTGCGAACCAAAAACTGATAACTAAAAACCTGTATTTAATGCTAACGGCTATTCACTATTAACTAACGACTAATTCAATTCTCACGGTATTCTAATTTTATTCAAGGGCCAGAAAACTACCCAGGCCCTACCTACAACATTCTTACGAGGGACAAATCCCCAATATCTGCTGTCACTACTGTTAGGTCTATTATCTCCCAAGACAAAGAATGAATCATCAGGTACTATTGTAGGAGGAATATTCTCATACGACCTACTTTTTACATAAGGCTCTTCTAATTTTTCACTATTAATATATATCTCTCCATCGGTAATTTCAATTTTATCTCCCGGAACTCCAATTATTCTTTTAATATAATTGCGTTTTATTTCTAAAGGGGGTCTAAAGATTATTAT
>DAOUWX010000381.1 GCA_030666935.1 Atribacterota bacterium
GAGCAGCTTGCAATTGCCGTGCAGGAAGCCCAGGCTAAAGGCGCGGCTCCTGCTAAACCGCAGATTAAGCGCGTTGACCGCGGCGCGCGGCGCGTACGGCGTTCCGACCTGAACAAGCGCTCCGGCCCGGAGCCGGGGAATGGCAAGCCAAGGGGAGAGAGTTAGAATTTGGGATTTGGGATTTTAGAATTGGGAATTAAATGAATTTCCCTCCCTGGAGGGGTTAGGGGCATTAGCGTTAACTTAAGGGATACTGGAAAGCTTCCCCCTTAAAAAAGCTTACTATATTGGAGTAAGTTTTAAACGGGGTAGAAATAAATGACTATACTCCTTATTTTGTAAGACTGATAAATAAAACAAAATAAAAGAAGGAGCATAGTCAAAAAATGAAAGTAAGAAAAAAAGAACAAAAGTTCAATTCAGAAACATTGTTAGCTACCGTTGATGTCGGCAAAATAAAAAATTATGGTTATGCCCGTTGTCATGATGGCAGCGAGTTGACAGTGTTTGATTTTTTCAACACGGGCAAAGGATTCGGATATTTTTTAAACAAGGTAGAGAAATTTAGAATTAAGAAAGGATTACGTAAAATTCTATTTGGTTTGGAATCGACCGGGACATATGGAGATGCTTTGATCTATTATTTGCACAAACGCGGTATGGAGATAGTGCAAGTGAATCCCATGCACACAAAACGAGTAAAAGAAATTCAAGGTAATTCACAGAATAAAACGGATAAAAAGGACCCGAAAGTTATAGCGGATATTATTTCTTTAAACAACTATTTGACGGTAATCATTCCGGAGGGCACATCGGCTGAATTGCGGCGATTATCACATTTCAGAGAGCATAAGATTGAAGATATTAACAGAATATATAATCGGATAGAATCGCAAATTTTTTTAATTTTCCCTGAATTTCTGCATGTTATGAAGACTCTGAAGACCAAAACTTCGTTCTATCTACTTAAGCATTATCCAACGCCCCAGGCAATACAAAGCTTAGGCTTAGATGAACTAACAGAAGTAATAGAACGCGTCAGCAGGAAGCGTTTAGGAAGAGAAAGAGCAGAAGAGCTTTATAATGCGACGTTGTTGTCCGGTGGTATAGATGATGCGGTAGAAATTATTGTAGAAGGCCTGAGAATGTCCCTGGATGAAATAGAACTATATGAGGGGCACTTATCCCAGATTGAACAGAAGATGGAAAACAGGTTACAACAAGTTCCTTATAGCGAATTCATTATGTCTATAAGAGGCATAGGATCAATCAGTACTGCCGTAATTATAGGAGAAGTTGGAGATTTAAGAAAATATAAATCGAAGCAGGAATTATTAAAGTTAGCCGGTTTAAATCTGTTTGAAATAAGCTCGGGCAAGCATAAAGGAGAAAAGCATATCACCAAACGCGGTCGAAGTTTATTAAGGAAAATACTATTCTATGCGGCATTAAATGCATCAAAAAAGAATGGTATTCTTCACGAGACATATCAAGGTCATTTAGATAAAGGAATGGAAAAGATAAAGGCCTTAACCGCTATCTCAAGGAAATTATTAGGAATTATTTTTGCCCTGGTTCGCGATAGTATGAAATATATTGAAGACTATAAAGAATTAGCAAAAGCGGCATAACAAAGAAATAATCTGGCAAGGGCGGAAAGATCTTCATGTCCCCCATAAAGGCGCTTAATTGAGTGACCTTCTTTTAAAGCATAAAAGACTTTCCGCCTTTTTATCTTAGTTTCCATTAAGTAAGATAAGAGCTGAAAAATCAGACTCTCAAATATCAGGGTAAAACAAGATAAGTGTGCCGGATCAGAAAAAAAAGTTATCCACACTGGCTAATACTTTGTTTATAGTAGGATTAAGCAATGAAATGATGAGTTATCCACATATCCACAGTCTTGACTATTATTAACATTATGTTAATAACTAGAAAATACTTGACTAATATAAATCAGGGGGA
>DAOUWX010000042.1 GCA_030666935.1 Atribacterota bacterium
AAGTTGCGTTTTTTTAACATCTTATTCATTATTTCCACTACCAACCATACGTCATTTATCAATGTTCCGTTCCAATCCCAGATAATATGTTTATACTTGCTTAATCTTTCTTTCATTTATAACCTCACTTAATAAATATTACGGCCATTAAAGTATCAATGTCCCATTCAGCATATATTTTAACCTTCTTGGCCTGTCCAAACATCCGGCAAACCCATCAGATCCCTCTACTTTTATTTTCCATGTAAAAACTACATTATCACCATGTATATCTTTAATAACCCTTGCAGTATAGGTTTGTGTCTCCGTGCCAAGTAAAACTTCTTTGTTACCTACCGGAGTGAATTTACCAAGAAGCATTTTTGATTGATAATACAGTGTTCCAGTCTGTGGTGTGAGGGGAAATATCTCCTTTTTATGTTTCTCAGAATATGCGGTAGAGCTTGTAGTAAATAATAGATACCATCTTCCGTTTTTGAAATGAAGGTCTGGTACCTCCATTTCGTAAAAATTACTGGCATCTGTTGCAGGACTCATTACCTCCCAGCCCAGTAAATCTCTTGATTTTGCCCTTGCGATACATCCTCTTCCATTATAATCCCCGTGATTAACTCTTGCACATATAAATGCATAATAGAATTTATCTTCCCTATTATAGATTATAAACGGATCCCTCCAATGCTCTAATCCTTCATCTGATATATCAGCCTTCTCATACCAGTTTGGGTCTGCCTCTATTACCGGATTATTCTCATATTTTTTCCAAACATATAGATCCTCTGATATTGCAACTCCAATCCTCTGGATTTTTCCTGCCTCTCTTTTAGAACGTGAGGTATAAAACATGTAATATTTGTCATTTTTTTCGATTATTGACCCCGTCCAAATTGAAGTATCATCCCAGCTTCCTTCCGGACCTGCCTTAAGTACAGTCCTATCTTCCTTCCATATTTCAAGATCCTTCGAAACTGCATGGCCTACAGTAGCAACCGAATGTCTGACATCCGGATTTTTTATACTTCTTGGTGCCTGCAAATAATAGATGTGATAAAGGTCCTTTTTTTTCATTAACCAAAAATCCCACATATAACTATTCGCTGGCGAATAATACATTTTAATACTCCGTTCATCTCAAGTCCTAAGCTGATAAAAAGTATCGAGTATATAGTATCGAGTATCGAGTAAAGAAAAAGAAAAACACCAGAGAAAAAGAAGAGTAGAAAAACAAAAGTGATGGCTATTCTTTTCTTTCTTAAAGTACCCCACTAAAGTTTACACTAACTTTATCAGCCTCTTATACAGTTGGTTTTATGATATCTATTATACTAACAGATTATCCCGTATATTTTAAGATTTAAAATATAAATATCAAAAAAATCTGAGAAATTATTATTAATAGATATGTTGTTTATTATATGTTTCTTCCTATGTAGCCGCAGTAAATATTTCACATTGTTATCCTTTGATGCCACTGGATGCTACCGAATGTATGAACCATTTTTGGAATAATAAGAAGATAATCAGTGAAGGAATAGTGACCATAGAAGCAAAAGCAAAAATATCTCCCCATACTTTTGGATCCTGGCTAAAGAATTGCTGAATTGCTACCGGTAATGGTCGATATTCATAACCACGAGTTACCATAAGAGGCCAGAGAAAATCACCCCAGCGAAAAAGAAATTGTAAAATGGCAACTGTAGCAAAAACCGGTTTTGATAAAGGAACAATAATTTTCCAATAAACTTGAAAAGGATTGGCTCCATCTATTTTTGCTGCCTCATCCAGACTTTTGGGTAAACCAATAAAAAATTGATAAAAAAGGAAAATAGAAAAAGCATCAACAATAAAAGGTACAATTTGAACCTGATAACTATCTAACCAGCCAATTCGATTTACCATTAACAATAAGGGTATAACCACTACCTCAATAGGGATAATTATCAGAGCAATAATAAAAGAAAGGATAAGTCCCCTTCCTTTAAAACGTAGCCGAGCAAGCGCGTAAGCAATCATACTATTCAATACAAGTCCGGTAAGTACTGTACTACCTACAATAAAAACTGAATTAAACATAAAACGACCAAAAGGCATTTGCTTAAATACATCAAAGTAGTTTTTGAGTCCTAAGTCTCCATAAGGAATAAAGGCTGATATACTGCTCATATCTCTTATAATCTGGGTCTCATTGTTTTTAATAGAACTCACGAACATGAAAACTATGGGGAATAGGAAGAATAAAGCAACCACAATTAATAATAAATAATTAAGAGTTATAGAAATGTTCTTAGGGAATTTAAAGGAAAATCTTTGAGAATTTTTAATCGCAGTATCAACATTTGTCACTTTATATCACCGCCCTTTCTTCCTTTAAATAAACCCTTTGTATTAATGAAACGGCTAGCACAATTAGAAAAAACAGCACTCCAATGGCTGAAGCATAACCAACGCGAAGCATTTTAAAGCCTTCCTCGTATAAAAGCACAATGATAGTTTTAGTGGCTCCCTGGGGACCTCCTTTGGTCATAACCCAAACTTGGGTAAATAACTTGAACGCCAAAATAGTAGTAGAAATAATTACAAAAATTGTGGTGTTACGCAATTGCGGAATGGTAATCTGCCAGAACTGTTGCCAGTTATTAGCTCCATCAACTCGTCCTGCTTCGTATAATTCATCAGGAATACCCTGCAGACCGGCCAGATAAATTACCATTTGGAAACCCACTCCTTGCCAAACAGATAATATCATAATAGATGGTAGAGCTAAGGCGGTGTCGTTTAGCCAATTATAGGGTCCTAATTTTCCAAAACTAATGAAACTTATCATCTGGTTAATCAAGCCTTCTCCCGGATTGTACAAAAAATACCAAATAATAGACACCACCACCATAGTAGTAACTACCGGACTAAAATAAATAGTACGAAACAGATTGATAAAGCGAAGTTTTTGATTAACTAAAACAGCTAACAAAAGGGCAAGAAAAGTTTGTAAAGGTACTACAACAACTGCGAAAATAAAAGTATTAAGTAATGCTTGATGAAAGCCTGGATTGCTAAATAATCTTAAAAAGTTTCGAAGGGCAATAAATTGGGTAGGTAAATTAGGATTGGATATTAATCTTTGGTCTGTAAAGGATATTACAAATGCTATGATAAAAGGGGTTACCAGAAAAATAAGCAAGAAAAATAATGGAGGGGCACAAAAAGACCAGGCTGCAAATGTTTCTCTTCTTTGTAATGAACTTCCATTCTTTTTAAGTGATTTTGTATTTGAAATGATAGATTCATTTATCATTATTTATTTAACCCTTCGATTATTTTTTACTTTTTTCATTCAATTATAATCTATTATCCTAATTTTCTCAAAATCCTTGTAAGTTATATTTATATCAAATTTTATAGTATCATATTAAGGCAGCAAAAATAGTAAATTAATTGACGGGTTTGTTGTAACTTTTATATAAATAAATTAGTAGTATTTCTAATATAAATTTAGAAGTCTAAAGATTCTGTGCCTGCACTTTTCAAGTAATTAAAAAGTGCAGGCACATTAAAATATCTAATTTGTAATCGGATAACCTCGATTGTCTTCAATGTCTTGATCAATTTTTTGTACAGCCTTATCTAACTCAGTTTTAACATCTGCACCGTTAACTATATTTTGTACTGCCTCTGCAAATGCAGTAGTTATAGTTGGATAAGCCGGGGTTTCGGGTCTTGTAACTCCAACTCCACCTTCTAGCTGTTCAACAAAAATTCCAAGTGGGTCATTTGCTCCAAATAATTCTGACATAGCAAGGGCAGATTTGCGAGCAGGGACAGCACCATTAGCATTGGTCATACGTAAGATTTGTTCCGGTTCAATAAGATATTCCAGGAACTTCCAGGCAGCCTCCGGGTATTTAGATTGAGAAGTTATCCCCCAATTCCAGGAACCCATACCAGTAGCAGCCTTATCACCAAATTTGGGTATGGGGAGAAGTACTAAATCATCGCCCAATCCCTCATTGTGGGGAGTCCACATCCAATGGCCTACAAAAGATAAAGCAGCAATTTTTCTACCGTAGAAGTCGTCATCACCTGCAGGCTGAAGGTTAGCATATCCTTTGCCGAATAAGCTCTGGAACCAAGTCATTGCTTCCACCGCTTCGGGGCCATTAAGTGCACCATCTGCTGATTGGAAATCACTACGGTCAATTAAGTCAGCACCCCAACTCTGAATAATCGGTGAAAAACCATAAGTGTACCATTCGCCCTGGCCGTAATTCATCTTAAAATCAATGGCATATTCCACCTCATTTAAAGCTGTTAATTTTTTCAGAGCTTCATCGAATTCTTCCAAAGTCCAGGCATCCTTAATGCTTGTAGGAATACGTACTCCTGCCTTCTTTAAGTAAGCTTTATTCCCCCAAATGGCTAAACCGGAATCAAAAGTTCCCAAAGAATATAACTTTCCGCCAAAAGTACCCTGCGCAATAATAGTAGGCAAAAAGTCATCTCTTAAATAATCGGAAACATAATAATCCAAAGGAATGAGATGGCCAGCCCAGGCATAATTGTAGAGAAAAGGACCGTCAAAGTCCAATAAATCAGGAAGATCACCGGCTAAAGCTGCGGCACTGACCTGTTCATTAAAAGAACCTTCAGGAAGTCTAACTGCTTTGACTATTACTTGGTTCTGCATGGCGTTAAAATCTTCTACCTGTGCGTCAAGGACTTCCCGCTCTTCTCCCTTTCCAGAGTGAAACCATACTTCAATAGTTACAGGTTCGGCTAAGGCAGTAAGTGTAAAACTGGTTAAAAGTAATACGGTTAGTAAAATTAAAGTAAACCATGTTAATTTTTTCATTTTAAATATCCTCCTTTTAATTAACTAATTTATCTTAATAACTTTCTATTTGCTATACTTATCACCTCCCTTCGATGTGAATAATGAGCTTTTCGTAAAATTCTTAAAGCCTTTATTCAGCACTTTCTCGACAGGATTTTCTTATGATTAATTCCGCATTCAGGATATGATTTTCTTTTTGAGAATAATCTTTTATTTTATTTTGTATCTCTGCAATGAGTAATTCAGTGGCAAGTTTACCTATCTGATTTGTGGGTTGTCTGATAGCGGTGATTGATGGAGTGATCAGTTTAAACCATTTAGAATCATCGAAGGATAAAACTCCCATATCTTTTGGTACTTCATATTGAAGTTCTCTGACCGCCCTGAGGACCTGATAACATATATTATCATTCCCACATAAAATAGAATCTATTTCTTTGTTTTGGTATAGCCAACTCTTAATAATTTCCTTCTTATCACTGCCATTATATTGAATAAATTTTACATTCATCTTTTTTGAGGAATTATGTAGTTGAGCAGCCATTTTATAACCCGACAGTCGTTGTTCCATGGTATATACATTTGTCTGGTAGGAAACAAAACCTACATTCATAAAACCATGAGCAAACATATGGTTCATGGCTTTTTTGGTAATCTCTGTATTATTGATACCAACAAAATCTGCAGGAAGCCCATATACTTTCCTATCAATTTGAATAGCCTTAATTTTATGGGGAATTACTGAATCATAAACGCGAGTAGAATTATTAACCGGAGCAAATATTAATCCTTCAACTCCATTTTGTATGAGTGTATTAATATGTAATTGTTCTTTTAACGGATCATCCTCAGAATCACATAAAATTACACTATACCCTTCGCTATGTGCGGTTAGTTCAATTGCTTTAACTACTTCTGCAAAAAAACTTTCTCTTATGTCTGATATTATAACTCCAATTACCCGAATTTTTTTTCCTCTTAATCCACGAGCAAATATATTAGGAGCATAGTTAAGTTTTTCAATTGCTTTAAGAACCCTATCCTGTGTTTCTTTATCAACATGACGTGTTTTATTGATAACATGAGAAACAGTTGATATAGAAACCCGGGCACATTCTGCAACCTCTTTCATGGTTGATTTTTTTGAGTTTTCGGGTAAAACCATTAGAAGTCCCTTTTCCATAAAAATATTGCGCAAACGTTTTTATCATATTTATTTTACCATTTTCAAAATTTGTTTGTCAAATAAAAATCGATAAAATTAAAAAAGGGGTGGGTTGATGGAGGGTTATACATTACTCCAAAGATTTGTTTAACCTTAGATTTTTTTGTTCATCTACTTTTCTCATAATAAAGATCAATGTAAAAAGTATTCCTAACCCGGTAATATTAAGGAGAGGACTTTTTATTATTACTAAGATACCCGAAATTAAAATAATTCCTCTTTCCCATAAATTTAGTTTTCGACTCAGAAAGCCAATTACAGCTGAGCTTATAATAGTAATAGAAATTAAAGACCTTGCTATACTGTAAAGGATATCTAAATTAGAACCTCTAAGTAAAAAAGAATTATCATAAACAAATAGATAAGGAATTAAAAATGCAGAAAAACCCAATATCAAGGCGTATTTTGCGCTTTTTACCCAATTAGCACCGGCAATTCCTGAAGCAATGTAGACTGCCCCGCAAACAGGGGGAGTTATGGCAGATATTATGGCAAAGTAAAATATAAATAGATGGGCGGCAAGTGGCATGATTCCGAGTTTAATAAGCGCAGGTGCCCCAATTACCGCTGCAACCAGATATGCGGCGGTTGTGGGTACTTCCATCCCCAGAATCAGAGAAGTTCCCATAGTTAAAAAAAGTGCTAAAAAAAGACTTTCTTTGCTAAAATCCAATATAAAACTCGAAAGTTTTACACCTAACCCGGTTTGGTTTATTATACCTATTATTATTGAAGCACAGGCGGTAATACATGCAATTACTGCAGCTTGCCTGGCACCATTAGTAAATCCTCTGTAAAATTTTGGCCAGATACTTTTAAAATCTAGCTGCCAGTTTAAATTAAAACAGAATAGAATTATAACCGTAAAAAATGCCCAGAAGGCTGAGTACTGCGGAGTATATCCTTTAAATAGAAAATATAATAAGATGAAGAGGGGCAGAATAAAAAATCCCGAAGTTTTTAAGGTTTCTGAGGTTGAGGGAATATCTTGAGGATCGATACTTTTCATATTTTTCTTTAAAGAATAAAAATGAATTCCGATTCCTATGGCGTAGAAATATAAAATAGCAGGTAGAGTTGCAGATAAGGCTATCTTAAGATAGGGAATTTGGATAAGTTCTGCCATAATGAAAATGCCTGCTCCCATAATTGGCGGCATTATTTGCCCTCCCGAGGAAGCAGCTGCTTCAACTCCTGCGGCAAAAGACTTGTCATATTTTAATTTTTTCATCATAGGAATAGTAAATACACCTGTAGTGGCTACATTTGCAGAGGCGCTTCCGGAGATACTACCGAATAAAGCACTTGATAATACTGCTACTTTTGCAGGTCCTCCCTTAAATCTACCAGCTAATTTTAAGGAAAAATTTATAAATCCTTTCCCTCCACCGCTTTCCACCATAAATGCTCCAAACATTATGAATATAACAATAATACTTACTGATATTCCCACAATCATCCCCCAAATACCGTTAGTTGTAAGATATAACATCCCTAAAATTGTACTGGGAGTAAATTGAACATGACCAAAATGCCCGGGGAGCAAATGACCGAAAAAAGCATACATCAAAAAAAGTAAAGAGATAATTGGTAAGGCAGGCTTTACACATCTTCTTGTTGCTTCTAATATTAAGAGAATCATTATGATAGCGAGCAATATTTGTAGTTTTCCATCAATTATGCCATATTGATATATAATTTTTTCATAATTTATAGCAATGTAAATGGAAGTAATAAATGATAGAGATGCAAGCAAAATATCGCTAATAAGTTTTGTTCTACTCTTTTTTATAGGAAAATATAAATAAATAATAGGTAGTGCCAGACAAAGATGAATACTTCTCTGAATTATATTAGGAATTAACCCGGAAAATATTAAATATAAATGAAAAATAAGAAAAACAATAGAAAGCAAATCCTTGATAATTTGTAGATAATCTTTTTTCATTTTTACCCACTTAAATCCCTTTTTAATAGTTAAAAGGGCGGGAAAATCCCACCCTTTTAACTATTAATTTAATATATTCTTTTTAATTATCAATTATATTTAATTTTTGGGAATTAAGCTATCCGGTATGTCCATACCGATTTCTTTATAATATCTTAAGGCTCCCAAATGCAGAGGTGCACCTAATTTTACAACATCTTCCATGTTTAAAAATTTCCCAAAAGGATGCATATCTTCCATAATTTTTCTATTTTCCCAGAAGGCCTTAGTGATCTTATAGGCAATTTCTTCAGGTAAATCACTTATAGTATAAGTCCCTACAGGATTAGAGAAACTTTTTACCGGATAATCAATATTAGGATAAGTGTTAGGTAAGATTATAAACCTTGTAAATACCGGATTTTTTTCTTTAAATTTTGCAAAATCTTCATCTTCCAAAGATAAAAGTCTGATTTTAGTGCTTGAAGATAATTCTACAACCATAGGGCTGGGGGGAGGAGATGATGTAGCAAATCCTACTACTTTTCTATTTTTTACTGCATCCACCCCTTCTTTTAGAGATACTTTTTTAATTTGTATTTCATCTAATATCCCCATGTTCTCAAAAAGCTCTAAAGTTATAGCTTCTCCCGAACTTCCTAATCCTCCGGGAATAAACGGTTTCCCAACAAGCTCTTTAAAAGTTTCTATACCGCTATCCTCTCTTACCAACCAATGCATTACGATTCCCGGTATAGGCCAGAGAGTTCTAATTTTTTCATATCCACCTTCTTCAAATTTACCTTCTTCTTTAAGGGCTTTTAAAATATTTGAAACGGTTGAAGTAAATACGAAATTTTGTCTTGTTTTTGATTCTTTCACATTAGCTACAGATCCTAAACTTTCCTCAACTATCACATCAATATCCGGTGCACCACTCATAATAGCTTTAGACATACCTACAGAAAAAGCATAATAAGTTGATGCGCTGCTTGCCGATTTTAATGAAATCCTGGTTTTAGAAAAAGAAAGAGCGGTAAATGAACTAAATAGAATTAATAGTACCAAAACAAATACTATTCGACTGTTAAATTTTGTACCTTTCATCAAAAATACCTCCTAAATAAAAATTATTATTTGGTATATTATAATTAGATATTCTTTGTTTGTCAAAATTTTCATCTTAATTCTATGTCATTCCCGAGAAATTTGTACTCGCAAAAGTGGGTAATGAGAATTCGGATTTTTTTGCACCAGAGAACCGCCCCCTGGTGCACTGCTGCCTTATTTATAAATCATGTCAAATAATTTATCTGCCGTATCCTGGTCTAAATCTTTAAGAATTTTATATTCGTCCAGGGCAGCATTTTTATCCCCCTGAACCAGATAAATCATTCCCAGGCTATAATGGGCAAAAGCATAATCCGGCTGAATACGTATAACCTGTTTAAAGGTATCAATAGCTTTTTCATAATCCTTTAATTGGCTGTAGGCCCATCCCAGGCCATAATAAAAATCTGCATCTTCCGGATCTTGTTTAACCGCCTGCTTAAAAGCACCAATAGCCTCCTGATATTTTTCCAGTTCTCCATAAGCCCAGCCTGAATTATAATAAATATGAGTGTAATTAGGATTAATCCGAATAACTTCCTGATAAGCCTCTACGGTTTTCTCATAATTTCCTTTCTTGTTATAGAGCCATCCTAAATAGAAAAAAGCATCAGCATGTTGGGGATTCTTTTGAGTTGCTTTTTTAAAACTTTCGATAGCGGCGTCTTCATTGTTTTCCATTTTTCGGTAAATTGTGCCTATGGTGTAATAAATTTCATCGGCAGAATCGGGTAGAAGATTTGCGGCTTTTTCCAGGTTTTCAACAGCTTCCGGATATTTTTCCATCTTTTGGTAATTCATTCCTAAATGATAAAATGCCTTGCCATAATCCGGTTGGAAATGTACAGCTTTTTCCAAATTATCGATTGATTTCTGATACTCGCCGATTTGCTCATAGGTAATTCCTAAACCGTAATGTGTCTGAGCATCATCGGGGTCAAGCAGTAAAGCCTGCTGAAATGCGGCGATAGACTCATCATATCTTTCTAATTCATTATATGCCAGTCCCAGGCCATAATGGGCGCTGGCAAAATCCGGTTTACTGCGGACGGCTTGTTTAAAGGCTTCCAATGCTTCCTTCTTTTTTTGAAGCTCCAGATAGGCGAGCCCCAATCCGTAATAAGCCGAACTATAATCGGGTTTCAAATTGATGGCATTTTTATAGCAGGTTATTGCTTTTTTGAATTGATGAGTAATTCTAAATATTTTTCCCATTTGGTAATGAGCTTCTGCATAATCTGGTTCTAATTCGATAATCTGTTGAAAACAATTGAGTGCTTCTTCGTATTGCTTTTCATTTTCTAATAAATCAACACCCTGAAAGTACAGTTCTCCTGCTGATTTGTCCTGACCAAAACTGACAGTGCTGACTGAAGCTACAAAGATAATAGTCAAGATCAAAGAGATAATGAGTGTATACGGATTTTTCATTCCCTGCCTCCTGCACATATTTCCTTATATTCTATGTAAGACAAATTACCGATAACCGATAATATGTTTTTAATGGAACAATTCTTGCTGTATTTTATTTATTATAATATATTTTAATGGTTTTTTCATTAGTTTAACATATTATATGTAAAAAGGGGACAGGCTACTTTTTTAAGGGCACATGGCAATACGCTTCTATGCCTTATAACTTGAAAAAAGTAGCCTGTCCCCTTTTTACTTTACTTTTAAATCCTTTATTGAACTTTTCCAACGGGTGCCATATAAATAGTAAATTCCTCCACACCATCAATTCCCAGAATGCTATCTGCAAACTCCTGATCATACGC
>DAOUWX010000433.1 GCA_030666935.1 Atribacterota bacterium
AAGGCAGTCTCTTGAACTTCTAACATCTGTCCTTTAATATATTCCATGTCGTTCTCATTATCCAAAAAGACTGACCTAGCCGCAGATTTAATTTCCATCTCTTGGGCTACTTCATAGGCAATGGAATCCTTAGTAGTTATACTATCTATGAAAAATAGATTACATTCTCTAATTTCTTCTAAAATTATCTCCATAATTTCTCTATCTTCAGTGATCTTTGAACCCATATGATTGTTAACCCCAATAATATAAGGGAAATTTAAAATACAGTCACTGACAGCCTGTCTGATTTCTTCTTCCGACATATAGGATTTAATGGCTCCAGGTCCGGGATCAGCATTAGAATTATTAGGTTCCATGGGTAGATGCAGCATAATTTCTTGATTATTTTTTTTAGCTTCTTCGGCAATAAATTCAGAATACTGGAGAAAAGGTAATA
Organism: Atribacterota bacterium; assembly: GCA_030666935.1. Taxonomy (GTDB): domain Bacteria; phylum Atribacterota; class Phoenicimicrobiia; order Phoenicimicrobiales; family Phoenicimicrobiaceae; genus Sediminicultor. The sequence continues at coordinate 440 of DAOUWX010000433.1, forward strand.
TAGATAGTGCTACAGGAAATTCTAATTCTATTATTTTTCTCGCTACTTCTGTTTCATATCCTAAATCGTCTATTATAAAAGATACTTTGGGTGAAAAGTTTATCTCTTCCTCTGAAGAGGTTAAATCATCAACTATTAAATCTGTATATTGTTCGCTATCATAAGTAGTTTCTTCAGGTTCCTTTATTTCCAACTCTACTTCATTGGTAGTCGTTGAATTAGCATTTTGGGTATTACGAAGGTTATTTTCTTTATTAATAGATTTATTGAATAAATTAGAAAAATTAAAAGCTATGATTAAAATAATTACTAAAGCAATAATATTTATAATTTCTCTTTGGTTCTTTTCCAAAATAAAATTCCTTTCAATTTGGTTAGCTGGTTAAATTAGTCGTTAGCATTAAATTCAGGTTGTCAGTTTACAGTTAAAAGCTTAAGGCGAAAAGCGAAAAACCGTAATTCAAAACACAAAACCTTTTCTCTCAATACTAAATTTTAAATTTTAGTTTTTGCTTCTTTATCTTTTCGTTTTTCGCTATAACTATATACTCGATACTCGATACTATTTTAATTCCTCTTCTAATAACTGTATTGTCTTATTTAATTGCATATCCTGTTCACTATCTTCTACTGGTTCTACTAATATATCCGGTTCAATCCCGATATGATTTATAGATCGTTCACTTGGGGTATAATATTCAGAAGTGGTAATAGCAATTCCTGAACCATCATAAAGATTGAATACTTGCTGAACTACTCCCTTGCCAAATGTTCTTTCTCCCAATAATTTCCCTCTTCCAGAATCCTGAACCGCTCCAGCTACAATCTCTGAAGCGCTAGCACTCCCCTCATTGATTAGTACAATTAAAGGCCATTCGGGATATTTGTTTCCTCTGGATTCTATAGTAGCTACTATCCCATCTCTATCTTTGATATGCACAACCGGTCCTTCTTTTATAAATTGACTGGCCACCTCTATGGCGCTATCCAATAACCCTCCCGGATTATTACGTAAATCGAGAATAATCCCCTGAATATTACTATCTTTATTAAATTCACTTAATACTTCTTTTAGTTCAGGTTCGGTATTCACATTAAAAGTAGTAATTCGGATATAACCAAGGTTATTATCCTTGCCCATT
>DAOUWX010000414.1 GCA_030666935.1 Atribacterota bacterium
AACTTACCTTCACTTTTTTTAATATAATTTAATTCTTCAATACCGGAAATATCCAATAGCAGTTTTGCCGGTAACTTTTTATCTTTTATATAGGGTAATACATTACTGCATCCTGCCACTATGCAAGCTTCGGATTTTTTTTGTTTCAAAATTTCTAATACTTCTTCTATTGTTTTAGGAGAAATATATTTAAATTGATTCATTTTCCCCTCCTTATTCTGGTTAATTAATTACCTAGTTAGTTGGTTAACTGGTTGGTTAATTAGTTACTTGGTTAGTTGGTTAATCGTTTAATTATTTTCTTGTATTAATTGGTCAATCGGTTAATTGGCTAATTGGTCGATTGTTTTTTTTGCTTCAGTTGCACAGGCCTTAATTGCCTTAATTATTTGCACATACCCGGTACACCGGCAAAGATTTCCTCTCATATAATCTTTAATCTCTTCTTCTGTAGGACCTGGGTTTTCTTTCAAGAGGGCAACCGCGGTAAGTATCATACCGGGAGTGCAAAATCCACACTGTACTGCTGCATTCTTTAAAAATGCTATTTGCATGGGGTGCAGTTCATTCCCTTTTGCCAGCCCTTCTATGGTAGTAATTTCTTTCCCGTCTACCGCAGCTGCTAAAGTTAAGCAGGATAAAACCGGTTCATTATCTAAAAAAACGGTACAAGCCCCGCATTCACCGATACCACAGCCATATTTAGTTCCGGTTAGATATAAATCGTCTCTTAATATATTTATCAGAAGGTCATTTATATTTACTAAAGCTTCTCTTTTCTGACCATTGATAGAAAATTCAATAGGAATTTTTTTCACTTTAAAATTCGCTCCTTCCTTCAAATTTAATTAAAATTAATCTTTCGCTCTTGCCCAGGCTAACTCAAAGCCATCTTTAATCATTTCCTTAGATATTGCAATTCTATACTCGGCAGTTGAACGAATATCATCTATAGGTTTAATCTCACAAGATGCTTTCTCTGCTGCTTTATTTATTAACTCAGAATTTACTATCTGTCCTTTTAAGAGATTTTCTGTTTTTTCTGCTCGTAAAACTTTAATCGCAACTGAACCAAAAAGTATCTTACAATCTTTACAAATATTGCCTTCTCTTTCCAAATAAATTGCTAAATTTATTTTAGAAAGGTCGGCTTTTACTCTGCTCTTCTTTAAAAAAGCACTTCCTGTATTTTTGTTTATTTCGGGAATAATTATTTCAGTAATCAACTCGTCGGGTTTCATAATTGTTTCCCCTACTCCGATAATAAAATCTTCTACCAAAACAGTACGTTCTCCTCTTTTGCTTTGTAATTTTACTTCTGCTCCATAAGCAATCAAAGGAGGAACAGTATCTGCCGCCGGAGAGGCATTGCCCAGATTACCCGCCATAGTCCCCATATTTCTAATAGCCGGAGCAGCCATAGAAATAATCCCCTCATATAAAGCGGAATATTTAATTTTAACTTTTTCTTCCCTTATAATACGAGACAGGGGAGTAACTGCTCCTATTCTCAATCCCTGATTAGTATCTACAAAATTGAGTTCCGAAATATTTTTTATATTTATCAAATAATCGATTTTTAAATCGATAGTCTTCATTTTAACCAGAAGATCTGTTCCCCCGGCTAATATCTTAATATTTTTATCTTTATATTTATCCAGTAAATCCAAAGCTTCATCTATGGTTTTAGGGGCTAGATACTCAAATTCCTGGGCTAATATTTTTGTATTAGTTTGC
>DAOUWX010000360.1 GCA_030666935.1 Atribacterota bacterium
AATTTCCGCTATTACATCCTGAGTAATATCTTCTCCTCCATAGAGAGCAATAGGATAATTTAAAATATCGTTCCCGGCTGGCACTTTTATCTCACTATTTATTATCAAATCATATTTTCCTTTATCTCCTACCGCTTTAATTGCTACAATAATACCTGAATAACGAGCCGCCTGGTACGATTTTATCTCAGCAAGAATTTTCTCTTTGATTGGTGACCATTCTTTATTAAATTTATCTTCTAACTTTTTAAGTCCGGTTTCATCAAGCCCTTTTCCTTGTGCATTTAATTCTTCCTGGCGTTTTTGAAGTTCTTCTCGTAAATTTAAACTAAGTTGATTAATATTTTGGGTATAGGGATGACCGGATATAACCTCTGCCAGATTTACTAAACCTACCTTTCCTACTGCTGCTTCAATGTTTTGAAAACTCAAAAACAAAAAGATTACTGTTGTAAACAATAGAATAAAAATTGCTTTATTTGCTATCCTTTTTTCTGCTACTTGCATTATTTTCCTCCTTAATATTATATAGTCTTACGGGCAAACACAAGATCTGCCCCTACATATAAGATTCTGTTTATTCGGCCTCTTACTAACGACTATTCACTATTCACTAACGACTAATTAGAACGTATGTCCTATGCTAAAGTAAGTCTTTCCTTCTCCTTCTTCATTAATACCATAGTCTAATCTAATTGCCCCAAGAGGAGTATCAAAACGGATACCTACTCCCCTACCAAATTTTAAATCTTCTAAATTAATACTTTCTTCAATCTTCCAGGCTTGACCCCAATCTGCAAAAAGCACTGCCTGGAAATTTTCAGCTAAAGGAAATCTATACTCCACATTGAATACCAAAGATCTATCCCCGGAAAATTCACCTAAATCATAACCTCTTAGGGTATTCATTCCGCCGACCTGATATGCTGCAAAAGAAGGTAGATCAGTATCCGCCATACCGCCCATTGCCCGGAGAGCCAATACTCCTTTACTTAAATTATCAGTTATCTTTTTAACGCTTCCGATATCGACTACGTCTTCAATAAACTTGGTAGAAATATAGGCTCTAAGAGTTAAATTATATTTGGTAAAGTCATAATCTCCTCCTAAAAATCCTCCCGCCTTTTCTAAAGAAAAACTATGATACCAACCGGAAGTAGGTTCAAATACATTATCACGAGTATCATAAGAAAAAGTAGGCACAAGGCTATTAGTTAACCCTTCATTAGTATCTTCAGGTAGGGTTCCGGAAATTAGATCATAGGTTACTCTCTCACTCTTCAATTCCAATCCTAATTTAACTGAATCACTTATCTTTCTTCCCAAAATAAGCCTTCCTCCCAGCCTCTCTTCATCATATTCAGCAAGAATTACTTCTTCTTCCTTATCTTCCTTGTGGTTGATAGTATCATATACTTCAAAACCAAAGGAAGTAGGTGTGTTAGCTAACCAGGGTTCAAGGAAAGAAAGTTTATAAGTAGTCCGACCTCCAATTTCTACTTTAGCTTGTACTTTTTGTCCTCCTCCAAAAAGATTATTCTCCTCGTAACTGGTAAATCCCATAAGCCCCTCTTCGGAGTTATATCCTGCTCCAACACCAAATCTCCCAGTATTTTTCTCAATTACTTTTACCACTAAAATTATTGAATCTTCTTCGGCACCCGGTTCCAATTTCATACTTACATCTTCAAAAAATCCTAAGTTATAGATTTTCTGTAAAGATTTTTTTACAGTCTCAAAATTAAAGAGGTCGCCGGGTTCAATATTAATCTCTCTGGCAATTACCTTTTCTTTGGTCTTGTCATTACCTTCAATTACTATCTTTTCCAATCGGCCCTCGGAAATATTTATCCATAGTTTTCCTTTCTCATCAAAATCAATATCTTTAATATTAATTAAAAGATAGCCACGGTCTTTATATAGTTGAGAAATACGATCAAGGTCGTTCCTTAATATCTTCTGGCAAAAAATCTGCCCTTCTTGTAAAACCATTACTTCTCGCATCTCTTGCTCAGAAACTATAGTATTTCCTTCAATACTAATCTCTTTAATAGGTAAATTTTCCACTACTAAAAAGACTACTTTGTAACCATCTCTAAATGACTCTAATTTTATCTTTACATCTTTGAAATAACCCAGATC
>DAOUWX010000210.1 GCA_030666935.1 Atribacterota bacterium
GGATTTTGCAGATGTAAAAATGATTATAGAAAATGCTGGTACAGCTATTATGGGACTAGGGGGAGACAGTGGTGAAAACCGAGATGTAGAAGCAGCCCAAAGAGCTGTGAACAGTCCAATTTTAGATACAAAAATTGATGGAGCTAAAGGGTTATTGTTTAATATCAGCGGGAGTTCAAGTTTAACTTTGCATGAAGTTAATAAAGCCGCTGAAATAATTTCTAAGGCAGCTAATCCGGAAGCAAATATTATATTTGGAGCGGTAATTGACAAAGGGTTAAATGATGAAGTAAAAGTAACGGTGATAGCTACCGGATTTGAAGCCTTAGATAAAATCACAGAAGAATCCAAGCTTGAGGAAATTGATTTCGATAAAGATAAGATAAGTTATAATGATTTAGATATTCCTACTTTTTTAAGGGAAAAAAAGTAAAGATAGCGTATAGCGTAGAGCGTTTAACGTATAGAATAATTAGTATATATAGTTATCCGGTTATCCTGTTTGCAAGTTAATCAGTTTAAAACTAAATTTACCCGATTTTTTATAATAAAACAGCTTTTTGACGGGTTTTTATTTCTTGTAGGGGGCGGATTTATCCGCCCCGTTTTTTTAGTAACTTTAAGAGCGAGTTTGATGAATCAAACCCCTACGATTCCCCCTCACCCTAACCCTCTCCCTCCGAGGGGAGAGGAGACAAGAAATCCAAATCTTTTCTTACTAAGCAAGAGACTTATATTACTAACCAGCTAATTAATTATATTCCCGATATTATTTTTTTATATCTTCTCTTTTCTATCCGCTATCCGCTCTACGCTAAACGCTATCCGCTATATTCCGAGATACAATTCACGAGATACGAGATACGTATTTAGCTAACCAACTAACTAATAAGCTAACTAAGTGTAAGAAATATTATTTTTATTAAAAATATTAGCAATTTCCATTGACTATCCCTATATTTAGTGTATTATTATAAATGTAATCCTATATTTAGGGGTGCAAGATGAAATGTCCTTTTTGTGGTTATTACGATACCGGAGTAATCGAATCCAGGCACATAGAAAATGAACTAGTAGTCAGAAGAAGAAGAATTTGTAAAAAATGCAATAAAAGATTCACTACTTACGAAAGAATTGATTTAATTCCTTTGATGGTAATAAAAAAAGATGGGCGTAGGGAACCTTTTTCTCGAGAAAAGATTACCAACGGCATTATTAAAGCCTGTGAAAAAAGACCGATTAGTATAGAAACTATAAATAATTTAGTAAACAACATAGAAGAGACCACAAAAAGTGAAGGAGCGAATGAAATTAAGAGTAATCTAATTGGAGAATTGGTTATCTCTAGATTACGAAATTTAGATGAAGTTGCTTACGTAAGATTTGCCTCGGTATACAGGCAATTTAAAGATCTAAGCAGCTTTGTAAAAGAAATAAGGAAGATTAGTAAATAGAATAATAATTTAAATGTATAGGAATTTCCTTTCCCCGTAGGGGCCTGATTCGTATCTCGTATCTCGTGATTCGTATCTCGCATAAAATACAGTAATGAGTAATGTGTAATGAGTATAAGATAATATTTATGAATTTGTAAAAACAGGTCACTTATTACATGTTATATATTACACAATTTGCTGGTAAACTGGTTAACTAAAACGACTGGTAGACCGGAAGACTTGAATATTTTATAGTTTTTAAATTTATCCTAAACTAAAAACTTGCATCTTGCATCTTGCATTTATACTAACAATCGATATACAAGCGGGCTTTTCTTCGTGAAAATGAGTAACGCCTTTTGTATTTTGTGCGCCATATATCGCGTCTCAACTCCTGAATTCTGATTTCCTTAACGCGATACGCAATAACCAATACGATAAACTAAGGACTAGTTTAACAACTATATTTTATAATGAGGTTTTGAAATGATACAGACTATTAAAAAGAGAAAAGGCCGATTAGTAGAATTTGATAAAAAGAAGATAACCGAAGCCATTTTTGCAGCTATGTTGGTAGCAGGAGAAAAAAATAAAACTATATCAGAAAAAGTAACCGAACAGGTAATTATAAAATTAGAAAAAAGATTTAAGAATATGGTTCCGCAAGTAGAAGAAGTGCAGGATATAGTAGAAGAGATCTTAATTAGAGAAGGTCTGGTAAAGGTTGCAAAAGCCTATATTTTATATCGGGATAAAAGGAGTAGAATTAGAGAGAGTTTAAAAGTTAGAAAAAAAGTAGAAAACCATAAAAGCACAACTGATCTTTCTCTGTTGGTTTCCACTCCAACCTCTGAGAATATTTCCCCCTGGAATAGGCAAAAAATTATTCAAGCTTTGGTTAAAGAAGCGGAGCTGCCTTTGAATGTTTCTACCAAGATAGCCAAGACAGTAGAAAAAAAGATAGTCGATTTAAACTTGAGTGAGATTTCCACCTCCTTAATTAGAGAATTGGTTGATAATGAGTTGTTTACCAGAGGATATGAACATAAGTGGAGAAAGCAAAAGATTATCGGTATGCCTACCTTTGACTTAAAACAATTATTTTTGTCTAAGAGTAAAGAAAATAGTAATATTGGAACCAATAATCCTGAAGCTATAAATCTGACCATTGCCGAAAATACTATCAAACAATATATGCTGCAAGAAGTTTTTTCCAAAGAAGTAGCTGACGCCCATTTAAAAGGATGGATTCATATTCATGATTTGGGCTACCCGAGAATTTATTGTTCCGGTCATTCTCTCGAATTTTTAAAAAAATATGGTCTTGAATTGGAAAATTTAGATACCTCTTCCGCCCCGGCCAGGCATACCAGAACCTTAACCGGACATTTAAACACTTTTTTGGCTTCTATGCAGGCTTACTACGCTGGAGCTTTAGGTATTGGTTACTTAAATATCGTGTATGCTCCTTTTTTGGTAAATCTGCCTTTTAAAGAAATAAAGCAAGAAGCCCAATATTTAATATTTAGCGGTTCGCAAAACGCCTTTTCAAGGGGAGGACAGAGTCTTTTCCTGGATTTTAATGTTCACCTCGGTATCCCACACTACCTTAGAAATATACCGGCAATCGGACCGGGAGGGAAGTATACCGGAAAAAATTACGGAGAATACGAGAAAGAATCTCAATTATTTTTAAAGGCTTTAATGGAAGTTTGGAGAGAAGGAGATTCCAAGGGAAAAGTTTTTGCGTTTCCTAAAATGGATCTGCACATTGATAGCAAATCTTTTGAGGACTCCGAGCAGGAAAAGTTATTAAAATATGCTTGTGAAATAGCTTCCGAGAACGGTTCACCTTATTTTATTTTTGACAGGGATGATATAAGCCTGGCTGCCTGCTGTCGGTTAAAAACAGAGATAACCGATCAGGAAATGATACAGTATCCGGAAAAGTTAAGGTTTGCCGGGATACAAAATGTTACTATCAACCTTCCCCAATGCGCTTATAAGACTTTCCCCGATAATAATATTGCTGAATCTTCTCTTGACTTTAATGATGAAGATAATTTAAATTTATTTTTCCATAAAATTGATCAGGCTTTATGTTTGGCGGTTCAAGCTCATTTGCAGAAGAAAAAGTTTTTAAAGATGATGATGGAAGATCCCAGCGGACCTTTGTGGCAAATAGGCAAAACTGCTCAGGATGGCAAACCTTATGTAGATTTAGATGGAGGCACATATTTAATAGGATTAATCGGATTGAACGAAGCAGTTCAGCATATTACCGGCAAACAACTTCATGAAGGTGAAGATGTTTTTAAGTTGGGATTAAAAATTATATCTTTTATGAGTTTAAAATGCAGAGAGTACAGTGAGAAGTTCAATTTAAAATTATCATTAGAAGAATCTCCCGCTGAAAGTGCAGCGGGAAGGTTAGCTAAAATCGATTTACAGGAATTTCCGGATAGTAAAAAAGTTGTAAAGGGAAATTCCGATGGAGACGAAAGTGATTATACCAATAGTATCCATTTTGCTGCCTCAGCACCGATAGATTTGATCACCC
>DAOUWX010000085.1 GCA_030666935.1 Atribacterota bacterium
ATCCAGACATGTCTTAGTCCTTTTTTGCACATCATAAATAGTCTCCATGTTTTTTACTCTGAGCTTTTCGGGATTATGTATCCAGAGTTCCCACTCCTCAGGATATTGCTCAGCAATCTCTTTCATAAAACGTCCTTCCCAGCTTCCCAATTTGATATTATTAAATCCCTCTTCTGTTTTAACCTCTACCCCACATTGTTCCCCGATAGCCTCTGCGGTCTGTCTGGCACGGACGAGAGGGCTGGTATAAATATATTCAAGAGGAAAGCTTTTCAGTTCCCGGGATAAATCCTGTGCCTGAACAAGCCCTCTTTCGTTCAAAGGAAAATCTGTTCTTCCCCTAAACATCCCCTTAATGTTTCCTTCACATTCTCCGTGTCTTACTAAAATAATTAGTGTCCTTTCAAAATCCTGATGCATATTTGCCTCCTATCTTAATAAAATGTAACCAAAGGTGCCAGGCACTTTTTGTTACATTTTTCCTTTCCATTCTTTAAAAAATTGCTTTAAGTAAAGATTTAGAAAACGGTGTCTTCTTTTAGCCATTTTACGACCTAATTTAGTATACATCATATCTTTAAGTTTTATTAATTTTTCGTAAAAATGATTAATGGAGGGAGCTTCGGTAGTTTTATATTCCTCTTTAGTTATAGATTTACTCGGTTTAATGGCAGGGTCGTAAATTGGCCGATTAAAAAATCCTCCATAGGTAAAAGCCCGGGCAATACCAATTGCTCCCATGGCATCCAGACGGTCGGCATCATTAACAGCCATTAATTCTTTGGAGAGTATCGCAATAGCGGAATTCTTTTTGCCTTTCCCTTTTCCTTTATCAGGCAAAGTATGCATAAAAGATATCTGAGAAGTAATTTCTACAATTTTATCTATAAGTAAAGGAGAAATCTCCAAAGAAGAGAGCCACTTCTTTACCTTCGCTGCCCCGGCTTCTTCATCTCCCTGAAAGAATTTATAATCCCCAATATCATGTAAAAGAGCAGCCAATTCCACTATAAAGATATCCGAACCTTCATGTCGAGCAATTCGCTTAGCCAAATTCCTTACCCGATAAATATGCCACCAGTCATGACCGGTACTATCTTTACTTAAGGTTTGTTTTACAAATAATTCTGTTTTTTCAATTATCTCTTGTCTATCCATATTTCCTGACAGGGGACGGTTCTCTGGCAGGTTTTTTACCTATCAAAGAACCGTTTTTTGCCCTTATATTTTATACTAATCAACTACAATCAAATCATAATTCTATAAGCTACAAATTTTTTAAAAACTCCTCTTCTTTGTCTTTAATAAAAAGACGAAAATTCCTACAATCAGAACGAACTGCCCTACTGGAGAATTTAAATCTATGATATTCCCCAAAGCAATATATTTAGGAACCGGGAGCAATATTAAATCCTCGTCCATTTCTTCAGCACTAAAATTTTTTCTCAGTTTGGTTAAAACGAAGGTTTCATCTATTAGACCCTGCAAAATAGGGTATTCCTTTAACTGGTCAGGAGTTACAGTAGAATTATATTCTTCTGAAGCTCCGGGAAAAGTTACTCTCTCATCGGAAAAAGCATAGATTAATACTTCCGTTCCCCAGGGAGGTGCACTTAAAGTACTAATTTTTAAAGGATAAATCATTTCATCGGAAAAAAACATTATCCCTATGGGTTGAATAGCACCGGTATAATTCTCAGAACTATTCATTGTTTCTTCATGTTGAATTTTCATAGCTACAAAAAACCAACTTTGTTGTACATAATAATCCAGTATCTCTTGACCTTCTGCAGGGAAGGCATAACCATTATCATTTAACCATCCTACTAAACTATTCGGGTCAGTGGCAGACAAAGTGGTGGTATGATAAATTCCTACCTGGTTCTCTTCCCAAACATGTACTCCTTCATCTTCCAAGCCAGGGGTTTGTACACCTGCTCCCCATCCACAACCAAAACTCGAAGGAGGGGGAGGTTGAGTTAATTTATGTAATTCATAAAATATATCATCTTCGACAGAGAATAATTTAGGATAAGCTGGTACCGGAATAACCCAGGCAAAATCTTCTGCATCACCCTCATAGTCTATCTGAAAAATTATCTTCTCCACCATATCATCAAATACAATCATGGCTAATTGATTTGGTTCGTATATATCTCTATATAACTGGGTAAAGAAACCACCATCAGCCAAAGAAATTGGGGCTAAACAGAAAGTTACCATTATAAAAATTAAAATCAAATAGAATATCTTTTTCATAAATCTTCACCTCTCTTTATTTTTAAAAATCAATTTTTAATTCAGGATAATTTAGAGAACTATTCCTTTAATAAAACATTATCAACTTCTAAATCAAATATAGCTTGAACTCCGTTAACATCAACGGTGTAAGTACCGGCCGGTAACCCATAAACCTCAAGAGGAATTGCTTCTTCAAAAGGAGCAAGTACTTGTATACAAAAGCCGGGAGGACGATAAGTTTTAATAGTAATAAAAAAGGTATTGCCTTCTCTTTCCTGAAGGACTTCGGAAATTTCAGTGCAAGGATCCGGCAAGTTTCCTCTAGCGATAACATCTATCTGGACAGGGAATATCTCAAATATTAAAATATCTATCTCATCAACTAAGGCAAGACCTATGGCAGGCAGAATAGACGAACAGCCAGCAGCAAAAATAGTAATCAACATAATCAATCCCAACAATAGAATCTTTTTACTCATTTTTATCAACCCCTTTTTAAATTATTTGTTTCCTCCTAATTTTTTTAATAAGAGTCAAACAAATCCTGTTTGACTCTTCATTACTCAAATTATTCTAAATAATTTTAGGCTGTTATACATATTTATTCTACAAAACAATTAAAAATCCTCTTTTTTAAAGGCCAACCCTCGAAATATTTTATTTTTTCTTCTCGAGCATAGCCAGAGTTACCCCTGAGGGCTCATTAAATAAACAGATTCGTGAACCACTGGGAATTTCAAAAGGAGCTTCTAAAATATATCCCCCCAGCTGTTCTATTAATTTTGCCTTCTTATCGATATCTTCTACCTGAATATAAAAAGTTAAAAAAGGCAGCTTGGCCTTCTTTAAAGTAAAAACTCCACCACCTGAAAGATTGCGGGAATCTTCAGGAATAGGGAAATCAAAACACTTAACAGCCTCATCATATTCGATTTCCCAACCAAAGACCTTTTTTAGAAAATCAGAAGTTTTTTCGGCATCATGGGAAGCTAATTCCCACCAGACAATCGGATTTGCTTTCATTAGATTATTACTCCTCCTAAAATCTACCAGGGGACGGTCCTCTGACAGGTTTTTATTTGTTTTTAAAAGATAACACTCCCTTTACATAGAGTGTGGACAATTTGCAGACTATCATCTCCAGTTTGATAATGAAATAGGGTGAGGTTGGCAGGAGCTCCCACTTCCAGCTTACCATAGTTATGAGGCATTTCTATAACTTTTGCCGGGTTAATGGTACATAAAGGGATGGTATTGGCTAAATTATTTCCCGTAAATCTGATAAAATGAGCAATATCCCAGTCTAAAAGATGACCGGCCCCGGCAAGGATACCGCTACCAGCAAGGCCAAGGTGGCCATCTTTAAATACTTCCACTTCCATATTCCCCCACTTATAAATACCTGGATCTAATCCTCCTGCGAAAGCAACATCGCTGGTTAATATTAGCTTTTTTAAGCCCTTAGCTCGAGCAAATACTTTTACCGTCGAAGCAGGTAAATGGAATCCATCACAAATAATACCCGCAAATAATTCATCAGCGGCTAATTGTTCCCAGATATAATTACTTACTTTGGGAAGAATCGGATAACTGCCGTTCCCCAGGTGGGTGGAAAATTGTGCGCCCGCTTCTATTGCTTCCTTAATTATTTCAGGAGTTGCCCCGGTATGACCGATAGCAATTTTAACACCTGTACGAGTAACCTTTTTAATAAAATCTATAGACCCTTCCCTCTCCGGGGCAATAGTCACCATCACAATTCGACCTTCAGCTACTTCCTGCCACTGCCTGAATTCTTCAAAATCGGGATCCCGAATAAAGCTCGGGTCATGACATCCTCTTGGACCTTCTTCAGGGGAGATAAAAGGTCCTTCAATATGTATCCCTGGGATAGCTTCCATAATATCAGTCGAGGAATTTATTGCTTTTAAAATTATTTCCAAATTTTTTAATATTCTCTCCGGGGGAGAGGAAACAATAGTGGGAATATGCTGGGTAGTTCCGGAAGCAGCGAGATTAGTAATAATATTTCTTAAATGTTCTTCCGAGAAATCTTCTAAACTATAATCATTTCCTTTATAGCCATTCACCTGCAAGTCAAAAAAACCCGGTGAGACATAAGGTAAATTATGCTCACTTCCGGGTAATAGATTAATATTCTCTATAAAGCCTCCCCTAATTTTAACTTCAATAGGCTTCCCATTATAAACAGAAATCCCTTTAACCTTCATAATTATTTCTCCCACAATTTCGCTTTCTTGTCGATTTCTTTGATAAAATCACTCTTACTGTTGGTATAATTTTCTACATCATAAGTATATTTATTTGTTAACTTTTCTTTTAATTTTGAATATTCCCGGGCTTTATCCGGGTAAGCAATCAAATATTCTTTAAAATTGATATGTCTTTCAATTTCTCCATTACCCGTTTGAAATATATGAATATGATGGGTTCTGTTGTTTCCTCCCTTTCTGAAAAATCTTCTTTTTGGAATCCCATATTCACCCATTGCTTCATATCCTAATTCTCCCATTTTATAATTATACTGATCCACTCCTTCAATATCTTTTACCTCAACAAGTATATCAATTACAGGTTTTGCCTTAATTCCGGGTATAGCGGTGCTTCCTATATGATGAATATCGATTATAATATCATTTAATATATTCTTAATCTTCTCTGACTCTTCTTTGTACATATCCTCCCAATTTGGATTATAAGAAACTACTCCTACTCTTCTTTTATCTGTTTTTGAGATATCTCTTTTATTCTTCAATTGTATAATCCTCTTATCGAAATTAGTAAAATTTATTCTCAAGATGTTTAATAAAGAAAGTCTAACCACTAATTTTTGTGGTTATTTATGGATATTATATTTTTTTGGCTCTTAAGGTAAAGGTTAGGGGGAGCATTCCTTTATATTCAGGCAGAAACCACCATCCTTCTTCATCTTTTATCATATCGGGAAGCCCTTTATAGAATAATCTATCATATTCATGTAAAAATTCAATTTTCAAACCAGCTTCGATTAAGGAGGTAAGGATTTCACCTAATGGCCAGGTCCAATCATAAGTAGGGTTTTTGGGGATATATTCTCCATCGGAGTAATCCGGAGTATCGTCATCCCAAAAAGTTGGTCCTTTTCCGGGGAAATAAGGATACTTAATTGTTAACTCTCCCCGTTTATCATCATCAAATATATACAACGATGGATGCGTCTCCATTATGTAAAAGATTCCACCGGGTTTCAGGTAGTGAGAAATTATTTTCCCCCATTCTTTTATATCCTTTAGCCAGGTTAATACCCCTTGAGAAGTATAGACAATATCAAATTCCTCTTTCAGAGTGTCGGGTAAATCATAGATATTTGATTCGATAAACCGGGCTTTTAAACCTAATCTTCTTTTTAATTCATTGGCAATTTTTATAGATTTACCGGAAAAATCTATTCCGGTTACCTGAGCACCTTCTAAGGCCCAGGACAATGAATCGGTACCTATGTGACATTGAAGGTGCAGAAAAGATTTATCTTTTACATCTCCCATTTCCTTTTTCTGTATTTCATCAATTAATGATTTCCCCTGTTTTAGTTTTTCGATATCATACGATTTATAATGAATTGGTGCTATCTCATCCCAAAATGCCTGATTTGCTATTTCTGCTTTTTTATTTATTTTATCTAATTTTTTAGTCATTATATAACCTTTCGTATCGTTTAATGTTGATTAATGGTTTAAAGGCGTGACAGGGAGCGGTTTTCTGTCACAAGTATATCACATAATAACTCTGCTTTATTTCACATAAAAAACCTTATTTATAAAGGCTTAATACAAATCAACATAGGATAAGATTCTCCTTCTGTAAAGGTAGAGTGTGTAAATTTCACCTGCTTTACTTTAAATCCTGTTGCCTTCAAAAGTTCGAGCCAGGTTTCCAGTTGGAAAATACCACAAAGGTGCCGGTCGGTATGAACTTCAGGTTTGCCTCCAACGCGGATCAAATAGATAAATGTGACTTCATAGTTGGTATCATTGGAGTCAGGGTCATAGCAGTTCTCGATAAATGTAATCTCCACATCACCTTGAGAATGAGTTGAGTATGTAGTATTGTTCTGTTTAAATTTTCCTGCAATTTGTTCCACAAATGTTAAGAAGACACCTCCCGATTTTAAATGTTCGTATGCAGTAATAAATGTTCTTTGGAGATTCTCTACAGTCTTAATATAATTAATGGAATCAAGTATAGTGACTACATCGAATTTTTCTTCCAGCCTTATGGTTCGCATATCACCATACCGATAGTTCACCTCTGGGTTGAGCTTTTTGGCAAGAGTGAGCATATCTTCACTGATATCAGCAGATGTTACCTTAAAATGTTTTTTGAAAGTATAATCATTGTGACCCCCGCCACAACCGAGATGGAGTAATGTATTTACCTCAATCGTTGAATGTTCTTTAATTAGCTTACTAAACAATTCTGTTTCTTCTATGTAATCTTCTACGGGGCTAATTATCGGCCATGTCCAGGCAAGATCACTGTATAATCTCCGTTCATCCTTTCCAGATATTATTTTCATTTTGTATTCCCCTTACCTGATAATAAATATATCTTAAAAAGTTAACCAAAGGTGCCAAGCACTTTTGGTTAACTTTTCTATATTAATTTATACTTCTACAAAATTTTTAAAAATCCTCTTTTTGTAAAAAATAAATATTTTTTAAAAAAACCCTTGACAAAAAAATATTTTGGTGTATTATGTATATAGTACACTAATACATTAAAAGGAAAATTAATTATGGAGTTCAACAACAACATTCCTATCTATCTACAAATAATTGATAATATTAAGCAGGACATTGTTGTAGGTAAATTAAAAGCAGGTCAGAAAATGCCTTCAGTAAGGGAGCTGGCAGGAACATTAAAAGTCAACCCAAATACTATACAAAGAGTGTATCAAGAGTTAGATAGAGAAAAAATTACTTATACTAAAAGAGGAATGGGAACTTATGTAACTGAAGAGGAAAAAACTATAAGTTCGTTAAAGGAAGAGTTATCCAAAAAAATAATTCTTAATTTTGTAGAAGGTATGAATAAATTAGGTTTTTCCAATAAGGAAATGATTAATACTCTCAAGGAGTACTTATAAAAGGAGGAGGAAATATGGAACAGATATTAAAAGCCACTCAACTTAGTAAATATTTTTATCAAAAAAAAGCTCTCGATAAAGTTGATCTG
>DAOUWX010000278.1 GCA_030666935.1 Atribacterota bacterium
AAGAAGATATATAAAACCCAGAAATGGATAAACTTGCCCGCCCCCCGGGGAAGAAAACCCAAATTATTTTTTTGTTATCCTCCGGTAAAAACGCCTAAACCGCCATAGCACTTTTACTTGCCTTGTGGAAAGCAAATCCCAGCCCTTTCTGTCTTTTTGATGAAATAGATACATCTTTAGATGAAGTAAATTCTGAAAAACTTACCAATATATTGAGGGGAAAAGACTTAAATCAGTCGCAATTGATTCTTATTACTCATCAAAAAACAACGATGGAAGCAGCAGATACGTTATATGGTATAACCATGGAAGAATCAGGTATATCCAAATTAGTTTCGGTAAAATTTGAAAAATAAATTAAGTCGGATAAAAAAACTATGAATATAAAAAATATATTTTACCAATTTAAACAAGGGCTATATAAAACCAGGATAGAATTTACCAATAAATTAGGATTATTATTTGGTAGTTCTAAGGATAAAGCAGATTTTTTAGAAAAATTAGAAGAGTTATTAATATTATCTGACTTGGGAACCTCTGCTACTGCAGAAATAATGAATGAATTTCAGCAGATTAATTTTAAAGAATATAAGGAAAATAATTTTATATTTTTCAAAGAAAAATTAAAGGTTCTCTTGATTGATATTTTAAATTCAACCGTATCTGATATTAAAATTAATGAAGATAGATTAAATGTAATAATGCTGGTAGGGGTGAACGGTTCAGGAAAAACCTCGGTGGCGGGCAAGATTGCTTATCGTTTAAAAAAAATAAATAAAGATATAATAATAATTCCCGCTGATACCTTTAGAGCAGCAGCAATACAGCAGATTAAGATTTTAGCTGATAAGGTAGGAGTAGAGATGATAAATACCAAAGAAGGTGCTGATCCTGCTTCGGTCGTGTACGACGGCATCAGTGCAGCTTTAGCACGGAAAAAGAATATAATTATTATCGATACTGCCGGAAGACTTCATACTAAAACAAACTTGATGAATGAATTAGAAAAGATAAAAAGGGTAATCCAAAAAGAAGCTAATGGTTGGCCATTAGAGATATTGCAAACTATTGATGCTACGATGGGGCAAAATGCTATAGCTCAAGCGAAATCTTTTAATAAATCTTTGGGAGTTACCGGAATTGCCCTTACGAAAATGGATGGAACATCCAAGGGGGGAATAGTAATTGCCATAAAAAAAGAATTAGATATACCGGTTAAATTAATTAGTTGTGGAGAAAAATTAAATAATTTATATGATTTTAAAGTTGCTGAATTTGTTGAAGCTCTTCTTGATTGACACTAAAGATAATTTTCTATATACTTATAAAGGAATTTTGACAGAATTGAAAATTATTGGATAAATTGAAGTTAAGAGGAGTTATTTTTTTATGTTTGCCAATCTTACCGATAAATTTCAGACAATATTTAAAAAGATAAAAAATAAGGGAAAATTAAATGAAAATGATATAAAAAATTATCTTCATGAAATTCGCATAGCCCTTTTAGAAGCAGATGTAAATTACAAAGTAGTAAAAAAATTTATAAATAGTTTACATGAGAAAATTCAGCAGGAAAAGATATCCGAAAGTCTAACACCCGCTCAACAGATTATAAAAATTGTAAATGGAGAAATAACTTACACCTTAGGGTCTAAACAAAATGATATTAGAATGAATCTCGCCCCTCCCACTATTATAATGTTAGTGGGATTACAGGGAACCGGTAAGACTACTACAGCCGTAAAAATAGCTAATTACTTTAGAAAAAAAGGGCACTTCCCGCTCTTGATAGCAACAGATATATACAGGCCGGCAGCTATCGAACAACTGCAGGTATTAGGTGAAAAATCAGATTTACCTGTTTTTTCTATGGGGAGAAACGAAAGTGCAGTAAATATTGTTAAAGCAGCCATAAATTATTCATCTAAAAAAAATCACGATATGTTGATTATTGATACTGCCGGAAGATTACATATAGACGATAAGTTAATGGATGAATTACAGGAGATTGATAAAAATATTCCTCTTCAGGAAGAATTATTAATAGTTGACGCTATGGCCGGACAGGATGCGGTAAATTCAGCTAAAGTATTTTGTGATAAAATCAAAGTAAGCGGAATTATTTTGACCAAATTGGACGGTGATACTCGAGGTGGAGTAGCCTTATCCTTGAAAACTGTTTTAGGAGTACCTATTAAGTTTATAGGTACAGGTGAAAAGGTTGATAACTTTGAACCTTTTCATCCGGAAAGAATGGCCTCTCGGATATTGGGTATGGGCGATGTCTTAACACTAATAGAAAAAGTTGAAACTGCTTATGATATGGATGAATTAAAAAAAATAGATAAAAAGATAAAGGACCATAATTTTGATTTAAATGATTTTTATTTACAGCTAAAAAGAATAAAAGATGTTGGTTCAGTAGATCAGATTATGGATATGGTTCCAGGATTTAATAATTTAAAAAATAGAATAGATGTTACAAAATTAGGAGATACAGAGGGTGAGCTAAAGAAAGTAGAAGCTATTATAAGTTCTATGACTGTTGAAGAAAGGGAGAATCCTTCTATAATTAACGGAGGCAGAAGGAAAAGAATATCCAGGGGGAGCGGAACACAACTTTCTGATATAAATAGATTATTAAAACAATTTAACCAGATAAAAGAAATGTTTAAAAAAGGATCTAAACAAAAAAACTTTTCTTTCAATTAAGTATAGCGTGGAGCGTACAGCGTATAGCGTATAGTTAGGAAAGAAGAAGACAGAAGACAAATGAAGAAATAAGTAATGGTGTATAGTAAGAAAAATAGAAGTCAGGAAATAGGAGCCAGAATTCAGAAAAACAAAAAGATAAAAAGAAATAGGAAAATACATAAAAAAGATAAAAAATAAGAAAGTAAATAACAAAAATGGAGGCAAATAAATGTCAGCAGTAATTAAACTTAGAAGAGAAGGCGGTAAGAAAAAACCCTTTTACAAA
>DAOUWX010000137.1 GCA_030666935.1 Atribacterota bacterium
AAGGGCAAGTTCTGAACCAATTCCATCTCCATCTAAATTTACATGGGAAGTAATTAAAATGTTATTATTTTTCTGCAGTACTTTGCTAATTTCATCAAGACTGTTCATTATTTTTATCTTTCTTTAAATCTAATTGTTGGTTATTAATTTCATTAATTATTTTTAATAATTTGTATTGGTGTTCTAATTCCTTATCAATTATAAATTTTATATTTGGCACATATCTTATTTTTAAATCTTTTCCCAATTCACCTCTTATAAATTTTGTCGCATTTTCAAGTCCTTCTAAAGCTTTTTTTTGTTGTTTCCTATCATTAAAAATGGTCACAAAAATATCAGCATATTTTAGATCAGATGAAACTTTTACTCTAGTTATAGTGACGAATTTTATCCGCGGATCGTTTATTTTCCGATAAATTATATTGTTAATTTCTCTTAAAAGAGACCTTTCCAAATGTTCGCTTCTTTTAGGTAATGGCATATTACTAATTCTCCAATTATCCAATAAATTAATTTACCGATTCACCAATCTACCAATTTACCAATTGAGTAATGGTTGGATTTATCCGACCCGTTTATTTATAAAATGGTTGTCTTGAAATCTATTACTTGCAAACTATTTTGGTGCTCAATAAATCTAATTACCTCATTTAAAACATCATTAAGGTAGCTTTTTTCATTTCCTATGCAAGAGATTCCTAAAGTCGTATTTTTCCAAAGCTCGTGATTATTTATTTCAGAAACTGAAACATTAAATTTATTTCTTATTCGTAATTTTATGCTTTGTATTATACTTCTCTTATCTTTTAATGAGTGACTATCCGGAAAATATAAATTTATGGTACAAACTCCTAAAAGCATTTGTCTTTTTATCTTTCACTCCTTGATTCCCACTTTTGGAAATGACAGAAGAGTTAATAATTTTACACTTTACGATCTATATTTTTCAATATTCTAATGAGATTGCCGCGCTCCCTATGGTCGCTCGCAATGACATTTCTGTTTTTTCATTCTGAGCTCTTAATTCTGTCTTCGGACTTCTATTTTCTTAATAAGATACGAATTTATTATTTCTTCTTCTTTTTTTGCTATACGCTATACGCTGTACGCTAGATTCATTTTTCTTTAATTTCTCTAAAAGTATAAAACTCAAGTACGTCTTTCAATTTGATATCATTAAATTTCTCTATACCAATTCCGCATTCAAAACCAGTATTAACTTCTTTTATATCTTCTTTAAATCTTTTTAGGGAAGAGACTTTTCCTTCATATATTAATTTACCGTCTCTTATTACTCGTATATTATCATTATTTGATATTTTACCGCTTAATACATAACTTCCTGCAATAGTACCAATCTTGGGTATTTTATATATTTCTCTAACTTCAACTTGTCCGCAAATGTATTCTTCTATTTTTGGTTTTATATAACCTTTTAAAGCAGACTTAACCTCATCTATTAGATCATATATAATCTTATATAATCTTATGTCTACCTTCTCGGATTTAGCTATTTTTAGAACATTTGTATCTGGACGAATATTAAAGCCTATTATTATTGCCTTGGAAGCAGTAGCCAACATAACATCCGTTTCGGTAATGTTTCCCACGCCTGCATGTATAATATCGATTTTTACTTCTTCATTTGCAATTTCTAACTTTTTTATTGCCTCTTGCAAAGCATCTAAGGAGCCTTGGGTGTCCGTCTTTAAAATTAGATTAAATTTATCTATCTTTCCTTCTTTTATCTCTAAGAATAAATTATCTAAAGAGAGTGATGATTTTTCTATAATTATACTTCTTTTCTCATCCTCCCTTTCGCTAATTATAATTTTAGCAAGCTTATCATCGGGCACTATTTGAAAGTAATCACCTGCCAGGGGCATTTTGCAAAAACCTATGATCTCAACCGGCGTTGAAGGCCCTGCTTTTTTAATGCTTTTTCCTCTATCATCAGAAAGATTCCTGATTTTACCATAGGATAATCCTGCAATAAAATAATCACCAATCTTTAGTGACCCATATTGAATTAATACCGAAGCAACAATCCCTCTTTTCTTGTCTAATTTTGTTTCTATTATTAGACCTTTTGCCGGAATGTTTGGATTTGCCTTTAAATCTAAAATCTCTGCTTGCAAAGAAATGGTTTCTAATAACTTTTCAATGCCTTTGTTTTGAAGAGCAGAAACCTCCACCATTAGAGTTTCTCCACCCCATTCTTCAGAAACTAAATCATATTTAGTCAGTCCTTTTTTTACTTTTTCAACATTAGCATTAGCTTTGTCAATTTTATTTATTGCTACAATAATAGGAACATTTGCCGCTTTCGCATGATTAATTGCTTCGACGGTTTGTGGCATTACTCCATCATCTGCTGCTACAACTAAAACTGCAATGTCTGTGGCTTTTACTCCTCGAGCCCTCATTGTAGTGAAAGCTTCATGTCCCGGAGTATCAATGAATACAATTTTTTTATTACCTATTTTAATTTGGTATGCTCCAATTCGTTGTGTAATTCCTCCAACTTCTTTTTTAGTTACATCTGTCTTTCGAATAGCATCAAGAAGAGTAGTTTTACCGTGATCAACATGCCCTATCACAGTAACAACAGGAGGCTTAAGAATTAATTTTATAGTTTTATCTTTTTTTTGAAGACTACTTTTGCTTTTTAACTTATCAGATAATACCATCTTATACCCGCATTCCTTAGCGATATTTTTTAAAATATTCACAGGAACTTCCTTGTCAACCGAACTAATTGTTCCAAATTGTATAATTTTTTCAATTATATCTGATAAAGAAATATTTATCTGTGAAGAAAGTTCTTTCAAATTAGGAAGCTTATTAATCTTTAAAATTTTAAGTTGTTTCTTCTTTTCTGTTTCTTTTTTCTCCTTATCAGCGATAATAACTTCTCTAATTAATTCGATAGTGTCCTTATCTAAAGTACTCATATGATTTTTAACCTTAATTCCCTCTTCGTTTAAAAATCCTATCAGTTCTTTAGCTGGTATTTTTAAGTCTTCAGCTAATTCATATACTCTCATTTTCATTGTATATCGCCTCCACTCTATAAATTATATAACCTTTTGTACAATTTACCAATAAATCAATTTACCAATTACCCAATTCTCCAATTAAGATAGAGATTAAGATTAATTTACCGATTGACCGATTAATTCAGTCTACCGGTCTTCCTGTCCAACAGTTAGTTAATTCTCCGATTAACTTAGTCGTTAGCTCTAAATATAAGATACGAGATACGCTTTTATTCCGTGTAATCAGCTAACCATCTTTACTATATGACTATATACTAATTTTATTCTGACTTCTATCTTCTTAACCAATTAACCAATTAACTAGCTAACCAATTAACCAATAACATCTGTATTTTATTCTATATTTTTTAAAAAATCCTTTCTTAATTCATCAAGTGTTTGCAGTGGAATATCTTGCTTTAAGGATTTATTTAAACTATTTTCCTTAAAGGCAACATTTAAACATTTAACATCGCCACAAAGATAAGCCCCTCTTCCTGATTTTTTACCCGTCTCATCAATTATAATTTTTCCATCAGTTGTTCTTACTATTCTAATCATCTCTTTTTTTGGTTTTTTACATTTACAACCAATACAGGTTCTTTGAGGTATCTTTAGATTTTTTATCATTTTTTTTCTTTCTTATACTTTCTTAACAAATTAACCAGCTAACCAAGTAACTACCTAATCAACACAAATACCTTTTTAAAATTAATGTCATTTTTTCTCTAAATCGTTTTTTAAATCCGGATCATTCACCTCTTTATGCTCTGATTCGCTTTTTATATCAACTTTCCATCCGGTTAATTTTGCAGCAAGTCTTGCATTCTGCCCTTCTTTTCCAATTGCTAAAGAAAGCTGCTGATCTGGTACAATTACCGTAGCAGTCTTTTCGTTTTCAAAAAGATTTACCAGTAAAACTTTAGCCGGACTTAAAGAATTGGCAACCAATGTTTTTTCATCATCACTCCATTTTATAACATCAATTTTTTCATCTTTCAATTCCTGCATAATTAATCTTATTCGTGAACCCCTATCACCTATACATGCCCCTATCGGGTCTACCCTTTCATCCTTAGAATAAACTGCAACTTTTGAACGCTTACCTGCTTCACGAGCAATATTTTTAATCTCAACCAATCCCTCATGAATCTCAGGAACTTCCAATTCAAATAAACGTTTTAATAATTCAGGATGAGTTCTTGATGCAAGTATCTTGGGCCCTTTAGATGTTTTTGTTACTTCAAGTATATAAATTTTAATTCTTTTTCCGTTGTAGTATTCTTCATTCCTTATTTGTTCGTTAGGTAAAAGCAGAGCTTCTGTTCTTCCTAGATCTATAATTACGTTTCTATGCTCTATCCTCTGCACAACTCCTGTTACAATATCTCTTTCTTTATCAATATATTTTTCATAGATTACATTTCTTTCAGCTTCTCTAATTTTTTGGACTATTACCTGTTTTGCTGTTTGAGCAGCAATTCTTCCAAATTTTTTAGGCGTAGTTTCTATTGAAATAGTATCCTCAATATTATACTTTTCCTTATCTGATATCGACAAGTCATCTATACTAATTTCTTTTGAAGGTTCTGAAACTTTCTCTACAATAGTTTTTTTGGTGAATACTTTAATCTTTCCACTATCTTTAGAAATATTTATTTCTATATCATCAACATTGCTTGTATAATTTTTTTTATATGCTGAAATTATCGCTGATTCAATCGCTTCTATTAATATATCTTTAGATATTCCTTTTTCTTTTTCTATTTCATCTAATACTTTTGCCAAATTTATATTCATAGATAATATACCTTATCCTCCTTTCTATTAAAATGTTTCAAGTGAATTAATTGCTTAATATATAACAAAAGAGTGGTCTTGACTACCACTCTTTTGAGGAGAACAACCTTTTTACTTAAGCACAAATAATTATAACATAAAGCTATTATTTTAGCAATATAAAATCAGTATCGGTATATAGTAGTATCGAGTATCGAGTTAAGGAATAAGTATCGGGTATCGAATATATAGTATAGCGGATAGCTTACAGCGTAGAGCGTAGAGTATATTAGTTATCCAGTTAACCGGTTAACTGGTTAACTGGATAATTGTCTAATATATCGTAAAAAGAATAAAGGGAAAAGAAAAATAGTAAAATTTAAATTGAAGAGATGATATATTCAGAACTGATTTGCTTTAATTTGACACTAACTATTTCACCTTTTTTACCGGCAAAATCTGGAATTATCACTTTAATATAATTATTTGTAATGCCACGGGAATAGATTCTTCCTTCTTTGTCATTTATCTCATCTTCGATCAATATTTCAGCAATCGAATTGAGGAATGTTTTTTGAAAATCATTAAATAATTCTTTAGATAGATCTTGTAATTTTTTACTTCTTTCTTTTTTGGTTCTATTATCTATTTTTTTTGGCAT
>DAOUWX010000410.1 GCA_030666935.1 Atribacterota bacterium
GTTTTAGAAACAAAGGAGTATCCTGAAATTGAAAGAGCTTCAATTAAATTAAATCTTGATGTAGGAAAGCTTGCCTTGAGTGAATCCACCCCTCTACTTTATGAATGCATTTCTCAATATCGATTTAAAGAATTTGAGCCTTTTGAAAAATTCTCTCGTACTGAAAAAGAGGCCGATATACTTATCTATCATTCTCCGATAACAAAAAAGGTGATTTCTAGTAATATTAAAAATAACTGGCAGTTAAAATTAAATAATAAAATAATATATGATCTATCTGTTAACACAGGCGCTATTGATATAGATTGTAATCTATCAGATTTTAAAGTAGAAAAACTATATATTGAAAGCGGAGCAAGTAATATTAACTTGGTTTTACCTCAATATAATTCTAAAATAATCATAGATACAGGAGTATCTAATATTGATATTGCCATACCTAAAAATGTGGGAGCAACAGTGAACATTGATTCGGGAATTGCTGTAAAAGACCTTGACGATTTTATTAAGAGAAGCGGTACATATATTTCCCACAATTACGACGAATCAGAATTCAAAACGGAGATAGAGATTAATTGTGGAGTTTCCGATATAGATATTGATTATATTGATATTCCTTAAGAAGACAAAAAGTGCATTTTTAAACGGAATTTTTCAAAAGATTATTTTGCCATAATCTTAAAATAAATTTATTTGTATTTCATACTCTAAGAATTTTTGCTCTATGTGAAAACTGATTCCAATTGATATTTCAAATATCAATTGGAATCAGTTTTAATTATCTTTATTTTTTCTCTCTTTTTAGGTAGACTACCTGTCTAGGGAAGGGTATGTCTATTCCTTTTTCATCAAACGTGTCTTTAATTTTCCGCTTGAGTTCTCTCTCTGCTCCCCAATGAGTCATTGATTTAACTTTAATTGCTATCCTTAAAGTAACATCTGAGGAACCGAGAGATAATACCCCTTGAACAATTGGAGGTTCTAAAACAATATCTTTATTTTCTTCAGCCCATTTATTGGCAATATCTTCTAAAGTTTTCATCCCTCTCTCTACATCCTGTTCATAAGCTACCCCAACTTCAACAATAGCTCTCATATATCCTCTATTAAAATTACCAAAACTAGCGACTTCTCCATAAGGTATTACTCTTAACTCACCTGAAAATTTCCTTAAATGAATATTTCTAAAGCCAATAACTTCCACTGTACCGGAATGTTCTCCTACATTAACAGAATCTCCTACCGCAATCGTTCCCTCAAAAATCAGAAAAGCACCTGAGATAACATCCTTTACTAAAGATTGTGCTCCGAAACCAACTGCTAAACCAACAACTCCGGCACTGGCGATAATCGCGGTAGTATCTATCCCGAATTCTCTTAACACTATTACTCCGGTGATAAAATAAATTACATATTTAGAAATACTCTGTAAAAGAGGAATAAGGGTGTTTGCCCGAGAAATCCTCTTCTTATAATTTTTAGATTTTTCTAAAGGGGTTAAAGATTTTTCTATTAGTTTATTAATTACGGATAAAGCTATCTTTGATACTACTAATATTATAATTATGGTTATTAATTTTCCCCACCATAGAACGATGTTTCCCGGACTAAAAAAACTTAATATGGTTTGATAAAAATTGTTTATATATTTTGTAAACATTAGGGTCTCTCCTTTACAAATGATAATTATAATAATTTTATAATTAATTCGTTAATTTCGTACAATAAGTTAGCACCAGCCAGCTAAAAACTTAAAACGAAAAGCGCAAA
>DAOUWX010000014.1 GCA_030666935.1 Atribacterota bacterium
TATATAGTAGTGAAGAAAGAAGAAGACAGAAGCAAGAAGTAGGGACGCATTGCATACGCTCTCAATGGTCTCTACTTTATCTTCTAAATTTTGGATTTTATTCTCTTCATGACATGTTATATATTATTTTCTGACTCTTAACTACTTATTTCTTTACGGATACGCGATATTAATTTATTCTGTCTTCTGGCTCCTGGATACTGAATTCTGTCTTTTTCTTTCTTTACTACTATATACTATATACTATATACTCGATACTAGATTATCCCACCATAATTTTTTCTTCAGGATATTTAATCATTTCTGGTTCTCGTTTTTGAATTAATGATAAGGCAAGACCTAAAGGCCCAATCCTACCGGTAAACATAGTGATAATAATTATAATCTTACCGGCTATACTCAAAGATGAAGTAATACCTGTGGATAATCCTACCGTACCAAAGGCAGAAACAACCTCGAATAATACTTTTATAAAATCTTCTCCTTCAACATAGGACAATAAAATGGTCATGATAATAACCAGACCTAAAGAGAGGGTGATAACGGTTAATGCTTTGGGGATTATCTCCTGTGATATTCTTCTTTTAAAGATTTGAATTTCTTCTTTCCCTTTTAGTGATGACCAGACATATAATATAAGTAAGCCAAAAGTAGTAGTCTTAATCCCTCCCCCTGTAGAACTGGGAGAGGCACCTATAAACATCAAGATGATAATTAGGAAAAGAGTAGCATTTTGCATGCTTCCGATATGGATGGTATTAAAACCTGCGGTACGGGCAGTAACCGATTGAAAAATTGAACCATATATTTTTTCGGGAAAACTCAAATTTCCTAAGGTGGAAGGATTATTAGATTCTATAAAAAATATAATTACAAAACCAATTAAAATAAGTATAAGACTTATTTTTAAAGCTAATTTAGCGTGTAAGGAGAGGGTCCCGTTTTTTCCGTATTGAAAAAATTCTAATAAAACCAAGAATCCGATCCCTCCTAATATAATTAAAACTATAAAAGTAAGATTTATAACTAAATCTCCTTTGTAGCGCATTATGCTATCTGAAAATAGAGAGAATCCGGCATTACAAAAGGCGGAGATAGAATGAAAGACTGCCAGGTACAAAGCTTGCAATGGGGAATAGATTTTCTGCCAGCAAAAGAATAAAATAATTGCCCCCACAATTTCGATAACTACAGTAAATATTAAGATATATTTAGCTAAACGAACTAATCCTCCTATAGAAAATTGGTTTAAGGATTCCTGCATTATTAATCTTTGTCTTAAAGAGATTCTTTTTCCTACCAAAAAGGCGAACATGGTAGACATAGTCATTATCCCTAATCCACCGCATTGCAAGAGAATCAGGATAACTAATTGCCCAAAAGTAGAAAAATTTTTTCCGGTATCCAGCACAATTAATCCGGTAACACAAGTTGCGGAAGTGGAAGTGAAAAGGGCATTTATGAAACCTATGCTCTTTCCTGTACTGGAAGCTGCGGGAAGATTAAGAAGTATAGTGCCTAAACTAATTACCACTAAAAACCCTAATACTAATACCTGGGGTGGCGATAGTTTTTTTTCTTTAGAATCTCTAATTAGCGATATAGTTCCTTACCTCGTTTTTTAAATTTAGCTCTTAGATTAATTGTATCTCTTGATTCGTTAATTAGTTACTTGCTTAGCTGGTTAGTTAGTTAAAATACAGTAATAAGTAAAATGTAATGAGTAATAAGATTAAATTTCTGAAATCATAAGAACAAGTACTTATCATACATTACTTATCACATATTACACATTACAACACTTACCGGTTAACTATATACTCGATACTCAATACTATATACTGTTTTTCTATACGCTAAACGCTATACGCTCCACGCTAGGTTTATTCATTAACGACTAGTTTAGCTATTTTCTCCAGAATTCCGGGACTACCAGAATCAAGACAGTATATATTTCCAATCGACCCAATAACATACAGAGGGTTAAAACAATTTTTCCCAAAGGTGGTATAAAGGCATAAGTCTGAACTGGACCGACCAGCCCAAGACCCGGACCTACATTTCCTAAAGTGGCAGCGACTGATGCCATTGCACTGACTATATCCAACCCTAATATAGTCATTATAAAAGAAGAGATAATAAAAATAAAGATATAAAGAAAGAAAAATCCGGTAATATTACGCATCACATCTTCAGAAACTACTTTATCCCCCAATCTAATCGGGGTTACTGCTTGAGGATGAATTAATTTACGAAATTCTCTATAAGCCTGTTTTATAAGGAGGAGAATTCGAATATTTTTAATAGCTCCTCCGGTTGAACCGGCGCACCCGCCTATGAACATTAAAATTAATAATACACTTTTAGAAAATGCCGGCCATGTATCATAGTCTGCAGTAACAAAACCGGTAGTAGTGGCAATAGATACTACTTGGAAAGAAGCGTATCTTAGAGCAGTAAAGATTGAATTATAAATATAAAATCTAAGTTCTGTGGCAATAGTAAAGATTGAGAATAGTATTACTCCACTGTAAAAAAGAAATTCTTTATCTTTAAACAGACTTTTTAGATTGCCATGAAGAGCTTTATAATGAAGAGTAAAGTTTGCTCCGGCGATAAACATAAAGATAATTATTATATTTTCAAAAACAGGATTATCATATGCTCCTACACTTAGGTTTCTGGGAGTGAACCCTCCTGTAGGCATGGTGCCGAACATATGAGTAAGGGCATCAAACAAGGTCATTCCGGTAAAATATAAACAAGCTACCTGCAAAACGGAAAATATTATGTATACTCCCCAAAGAAGCTTAGCGGTCTCTTTAATCCTGGGCTTTAATCTATCCGGTTCCGGTCCGGGGACCTCTGATTTAAATAATTGCATTCCTCCTGCTCCCAAGGCCGGAAGAATGGCTACTACCAAAACTATAATCCCCATGCCGCCCAACCATTGAATAAAATCCCGCCAGAAAAGAATTGAATAAGGGTTTCCTTCAATGGGGACAAGTACTGTAGCTCCGGTAGTGGTAAATCCGGACATTGATTCAAAATAAGCATCAATAAAACTGGGGAAAGTACCGGCAAATAAAAAGGGGAGTGCTCCAAAACCAGCAACAAATATCCATCCCAGGGCAGCAATAGCAAATCCTTCTTTATGGCCGATAGGTTCTTTTGATGAAAAATATCTCCATAGTAAAAGACCACTTAAAGAAGTAATTGCCATAGAAAGTATAAAAGCATTAATTACTGCTTCCTGATAGTGAATAGCATACAAAAGAGGAAACAACATACTTAATCCTAAAAAAAATAAAAGGCTTCCCAGGGTATTTAGGACAATCTTGTATTTCAATTTTATTTCTCCCCACCATCGAATATTTTTTCAATTTTCTTTATATCGGATGACAAGGCAAAGATGATTATTCTATCTTTGGGTTGAATGACATCATTACCGTGAGGGATAATAACTTCATCTTTACGAACAATTGCACCGATAATGGTATCTTGGGGTAAATTAGCTTTTTTTAATGGTTTGTTAATAATTTTTGAGTGGGGGCTAACTATCAATTCAATAACTTCTGCTTCTCCTTCTTTTAGTAAAGTTAAAGAGATGATTTTCCCTCTTCGAATAAATCGCAGGATGGCAGAAGCAGTAGTCATTCTGGGATTTACCACAGCATCTACTCCAATTTTTTTCAGTATAGGAATATAATTTACTCTATCTACTTTGGCAATTACCTTTTTTGTGCCCAGGTGTTTGGCTAATAAGGCTACTAAAAGATTATCTTCATCAAATCCAGTGACTGCAACGAAACCATCGGTGGTTTCTATGCCTTCAGATTTTAATAGATCAATATTGGTACCATCACCATTTATTACCAGGGTGCGAGGAAGACTTTCAGCAATTTTTTCACATTTTTCTTTATCTCTTTCAATCAACTTAGTATCAATACCCAGTTTTGCTAATATTGCGGCAGTTTGAATACCAATTCTGCTTCCTCCCAAAATCATAACATTTTGCATATTCAGAGGTTTTTCGTTGAAAATTTCATTTAGCCCTGAAAAATAATCTTTTTTAATTAAAACATATAAATTATCACCTGCGGTAATTTTTTCTTCTCCGCCAGGAATAATTATTTTGTCATTTCGGTAGATAGCGGCAACTAATATAGGATATTTAAAGGTAATAGCTTTTAATTGTTGGTTAATAAACGGGAAACTGTCTTCGACTTTAAGTTCAAAAAGCTGAACCTTCCCCCCAGCGAAGCTCTGTGCTTGAGCAACATTTATTGGCGATTTAAGCAATTTAACTATTTCCTTGGCGGTTGCTCTTTCCGGATTAATGGTAAGATCTATTCCTAATTTTTCTCGCGATAAGACATTAGCATATAGATATTCAGGATTTCTAATACGAGCAATTTTTTGAGGTACACTAAATTGCTTTGCAGTCATGCAGGCTACCATGTTTACTTCATCACTGCTGGTTACAGCAATTACCATATCTGCTTGTTTAATTCCTGCTTCTTCTAAAGTACGAACATTAGCTCCGTTGCCTAAAATAGTGAGTACATCTAAATTGTTTTGAGCAGACTGTCGGATTATATCATTTTTTTCGATTAATGTTACATCGTGATTTTCTAAAGAAAGAGTTTTAGCTATTTGACAACCGACTTTTCCTGCTCCTATAATAATTATTTTCAAGAGATTCACCTCGTTTTATTTTTCTTTAAACTTCAAAGTAAATCAGTTATTTATTGTATCCTTTTAACTAAAAAAGAGAAACTATTCGATTTTAGTTTCTCTGAAATATTTTAAAAATATATTCTGATTATCATATCTCCTTCCGCGCTGACGAGGTTAGCTGACGGGTTCGAGCTGAAAGGATTGCTCTACTCATTACTAAAATTAGAGGTAATGAGATTCACCCCAAAATCTTGGTTCCCCCGTTCCCTCCTTTTGAGGGATTTAACGATTAAAATATAATAGTCCTTTTTTACTTTCGAATTTTATACCCTTTTTCTGCATTTGTCAAACCAAATTCGTATCGAGTATCGCGTATCGAGTATCGCGTGAAGATTTATCCCCCTCACCCTGACCCTCTCCCTCCAAGGGGAGAGGGAATAAAGACGAGGTAATTTCTTCATAAGGTAGGGAGCGGATTTATCCGACATTAAATTCAAAGTTTTCAATGACATAAAACCTAATAAACCGAAAACTGTTAACTGACAACTTGTATTTAATGCTAACGATTATTCACTAACGACTAATTTAACCAGCTAACTAAGTAACCAACTAACTATCTAACTCTTTCCTTATTACTCATTACTGTATTCTATATGCGATACTCGATACAAATCAATTTTAATGCTTGACAGAAAGGATAGTTTGGGGTATAAATAGATATAGAAAATAAAGTTGACAAAAATAGTATGAAAAAGAAGGGAAAATTAAGATGCCAAACTATGATTTTGAATGTCAGGACTGCCATAAAGCTTTTGAGGTTAGAGCAACTATCAAAGAGATGGAAGAAGGTAAAATATCCTGTGTAAAATGTAAGAGCAAGAATATCAAAAGAATTTTTAATGGTTTTGGAGTCTGCACCGGTAAAACTTCATCCTCGATGAGTTCAAGCTCAAGTTCTTGTAGTCCTTGCTCATCTGGTTCTTGCTCTACCTGTGGATAAAATATAGAAAATTTAATACAAATAAAAATTTAAAAGGTAATGGTTTTAGTAAAGATAAGCCGTTACCTTTTTTATTTTAAAAAATAAAAATATTTTTTTGAAAGCATGCAGGAATTCAGGGCAGGAGTGGAGAAATAAGTATCGAGTATATAGTATATAGTATATAGTATATAGT
Organism: Atribacterota bacterium; assembly: GCA_030666935.1. GTDB lineage: Bacteria > Atribacterota > Phoenicimicrobiia > Phoenicimicrobiales > Phoenicimicrobiaceae > Sediminicultor. Next base: position 5,856 of record DAOUWX010000014.1, read on the forward strand.
GAAGAAGGAAAAAAATATAAGTCAAATTAGTAGGGGCAGACCTTGTGTCTGCCCATATAAAGACAAAATCCAAAAACCGATAACTATAAACTTGCAACTAGAAACTTATAACCTGTAATCTTAATTGGTGAATTGGGTAATTGGTCAATTGGTAAATTTTAAAAGGAGGGTAAAGTAAATGTCGATTAGAAAGAAAGGAAATATTCTTGAGATTAAATTGTGGTTATTTGTATTGATATTCTTAGTGATTTTCTCCGGAGTAAGTATAGCGCAGGAGGCAGTTAAGGATTCGGAGTATCTGCAAAAGATTGCTCTTTGTAAAGATATTCTGGAAAAGAATCCTGTACAAGAGACTGTATTTTTTACTCCTCAGGATGAAAAAGTAGTTACCTGGCTTAGATTTTCTTATGATTCTGTGGAGAAATTTAAGCTCTACTGGGAATGGATTACTCCAGAAGGTAAATTATATCACCGGGGAGAAGTGGAGATGAAAGCAGGAAGTTACATAAATTATCGCACCTGGTACTGGATAAAAATTAAGAGTAATTATGCCTCTCAGCTGCCCGGAGAGTGGAAGGTAAGAGTGTATATTAACGATATTTTCTTAACAGAAAGATACTTTTTTATAGAAAAAACTTTTAGAAAAAATGATTGATCTTTTTAAATGATACTTCCTAAGCCAGCTGATGCAGAGGGTACGCCCAGAACATTTACTGGAATTGGTCAACAGGTTTCTTCGTTTATTAAAATAGAAAAAGGTTTGGTAATTTTTACACTAAAACACTCTGGAAAATCACATTTTAGAGTTTTCCTTATGGGTAGAAATGGTAAAAAAAGTTGAACTATTAGCAAATGTAATTGGTAATTTTGATGGTTTAAAAGCAGTTGGAATTACCAATTCAGGTTTATATATAATGAATATTTCTGCTGATGGTGAATGGACAATATCGGTAGAGTAATAAAGAATAATATAGAAAAAAATGAAAAAAAATTATAATCTATTGTTGATTAATCCCTGGATTTATGATTTTACAGCTTATGATTTCTGGTCTAAACCCTTAGGGCTATTGTATATTGCCAGCATCTTGAGAGAGCAGGGTTATGAAATTAGTTATATAGACTGTATGGACCGTTATAATCGGGAGATTTTAAAGTTAGAGAATAGAAAATTTCCAAAAAAAGATGAATTTGGCCGAGGTCCTTTCTATAAAGAAGAAGTCAAAAAACCTGCAATTTTAAAAAATATACCTCGCCGATATAGCCGATATGGGATTACCGAAGAAATTTTCCTGAATAAATTAAAAAAGCTGCCCCCACCCCAGGCAGTATTGATCACCTCTATTATGACCTACTGGTATCCCGGAGCGTTCAGAGTGATAGAGATAATTAAAAAAATTTTTACCGATATCCCCATAATTTTAGGAGGGGTCTATACTGCTTTGTGTTTTGAACATGCCTTTAAATTTTCTGAAGCTAATTATATAATAAAAGGAAATAGTATAAGAGATTTAATAAAAATATTAGAACAGTATGACGGGAACAAAGATGATTATTCAAAATACGAAAAAGGGTTAGATAACCTGCCTTATCCGGCCTGGGACCTCTATTCGGATCTTGATTATATCTCTATCTTGTCCTCTCGGGGTTGTCCTTACCGTTGCAGTTATTGTGCTTCTTTTAAAATAAATCCCAAACTGGAGTTTAGAAACCCTGAAGAAGTTGTAAAAGAGATAGAATATTGGAACAAGAGGAGGGGAATAAAAGATTTTATTTTTTATGATGATGCCTTATTGATAAATTCGGAAGACAATTTTCTGGTTATTTTAGAGGAATTAATCAATAAAAAACTGGTCATCAGGCTTCATACTCCTAATGGAATTCATGCCCGAATGATAAATAAAGAAATAGCTTGCAAGATGTATCAGGCAGGAGTAGAGACCATCAGGTTGGGTTTTGAGACAGTAGATCCTCGAGTCCAATCAGATACAGGAGGGAAGATCACTAATATTGAATTTAAAAAGGCGGTGAATTGCCTTTTAGAAGCAGGATTTAAGCGGTCTCAGATAGGTGCTTATCTTTTAATCGGGATACCCGGACAGGAAGTTCAGGAAATTATTGATTCCATCTGTTTTGTGATAGATTGTGGTGCCCATCCGCGTTTAGCTAAGTTTTCGGCCATTCCGGGTACAAAGATATGGAACGAAGCCAAGACTTATTTTAATTTAAAAGGAGATGTTGATCCTCTTTTTCATAATGACGCGCTTTTACCTTATTTATCACCGGATATCACAATTAGAAATTATCAGCAAATAATATCAATAGCGAAAATATAAAATAATATAAACTAAATGTGTTATAATTGAAATAAAATGTACCATAGATTTTTGAATATAATAAGCGGAGGTGATTTTAAAAAATAGGTTATCCCCAGGCTGTAAAAGTGAACAAAAATAGCATACATAGATTAATAGATGTGGATATTTTATAAAGCATTTAATATTATAAGGAGGAGAAACGAATGGAGCTCTTAAAGGTCTCATCTAAGTCGAATCCTAAAGCAGTAGCCGGTGCCTTAGCAGGAGTAATACGGGAAGAAGGAAAAGCAGAATTACAAGCCATAGGAGCAGGGGCAGTAAATCAGGCAGTTAAGGCGATTGCTATTGCTCGAGGTTTTACCGCAACCAGTGGCGTTGATTTAATCTGCGTACCGGCTTTTGTAGATGTAGAAATTGAAGGAGAAGAGAGAACCGCTATTAAATTTTTAGTCAAGCCCGGATAAAAGATTATATTATTAATGTCACTCCAGGTGAAAAGTAACAAGAAGAATTGAGAAGTTATTGAAAAATACACGGTTGGCCTAAAAAGTAATTTATAACCAAGGTGATTTAACGGAAAAAGAAGATTTAAAAAATATTAGAGTAAAAGGGGAGAGTTAAAATTATTATGGATAAAAAAAAGGAGAAAAAAGAGAAAATAGAGGATATACCTGCTCAGAAAACCCAAAAAATACCTGAGAAAATAAAGAAAGAAGAGAAGAAAGAAGAAAAAGCTAAAGCTAAAGAAATTTTAGGAGAAGTTAATATTGTACCCGAAGTAATAGCGACTATAATTAGTAGAACAGTAATCGGCATACCCGGGGTAGCCGGATTAGCTACTCGCGCTAAAGGCGGGATAGGAACTTTATTGGGGACTAAAGAATTAGAAAAAGGGATCAATGTTGATCTTAGAGAAAATAAAGAAGTTTCTACCACTATTTCGGTTATTTTAGAGTATGGTTCAATAATAATTGACGTAGCCAAAGAGATTCAGAAGAAGGTAAAAGCGGAATTAGAAACTAAAACCGGACTCAAGGTTACCGGAGTAAATGTAAACATTCAGGGTGTGCATATAGAAGAAAAGAAATAATTAATATTTCAAAGGAATAGGCCTATCAGGTTTTAAAAAATTACCTGGATAGGCCTATTACACTTAACTTGCTAATATAGTCAAAATATTTTTTTATTTTACTTTCTCTTTTAATTCCTTGCCTGCTTTGAAGAAAGGAACACTCATAGCCTTTACTTGGATTTTTTCACCGGTACGTGGATTTCTTGCCATTCGAGCAGCTCTTTGTCTGGCACCAAAAGTTCCGAATCCTACTAATCTAACTGCGTCACCTTTGGCTAAGCAATCAGTAATAGTTTCGAATACACATTCGACAGCTTTTTTAGCTTCCTTTTTAGTAACACCGATTTCACTTGCTACATTATCGATTAATTCGCCTTTGTTCACTGTTTACACCTCCTTTCATTTTTGAAAATATCCTAAAAATAAAAAAATACAAGTATTTCTAAGCGTTTCATAACTACTACGTATATAATATACGACAAGTATTTTAAAAATCCTTCTTTTTTCTGGAATTATTTTTATTTTTTTAAGAAAAAATAGTGTTTTCAGGCATTTTTAAATATATTTGACTTAATCTAATACCTAAAAGATAGATAAATTCCTTTGAAATAGAAACACGTTGAGTAATTATAAAAGAAATCGCTATATATTGCAAGTGTTTTAACTTATTGAGGGTAGTTTATTTGTAAAAATAGTCCCAAAGTCTTTAGTTGTGTTCGATTTTTAGGTGTTTGGTTAGGAAGCAATCTAGTATCTCTTCGATTTTATGGGATATTTTAAGTTATTTTTTATGGTATAATCAAAAATAAGTGTGTATGCGGCAAACGGAAACCTAATTAGTGTATAGTATGTAGCATATAGTGTATAGTAAAGAAAGAAGAAGACAGAAGCCAGAATCGTATATCGTGTAAAAAATAGCCCATAGCGTAGAGAGTTTAGCGTATAGGATAATTAGTATGTGGTGTATTTCTATATACTAAATACTAACTAACGACTATTCACTATTCACTAACGACTAAATAAAAAAGGAGGATTTAAAAAATGTCAAAAGAAATATTATTTACAATGAAAGGAAAAATGTTAACCTATATTTTTATCACCTTAATATTGCTACTTTGCTTGACTGTTATAGGGGTTGGCTATGCTCAAAGCCCCAGTCCGGAGGAAATCGAAAAGATGAAAGGCATTCAAATTATCAATCCTCACCCCCCATTTTCTCTTAGATTGTGGCTGGATAAAGAAAGAGGAGCTACTTACGCCCCTGGAGAGAAGATTAAGATTTCCTTCCAGACCTCTCGGGATTCCTTTGTAACACTTTATAACTATGACACCGAAGGTAGAGTGAAAATTATCTTCCCCAACCGGTATTCACCGCATAATTTTTTAAGAGCCGGACAAATTCATTCCGTTGAAGGCCTGATTGACCCACATACCAGGCCAGGAATAGAATATATACAGGGGTTCGCTGCTACCAGGCCCATATTTTTAAGTGATAGGGAAAAAGATCTAATTTCTAAAGAATTTATGCCAGAAGTAAGCAAAAATTATAAAGCCTATATAAACACAATTAAGGGCATAATAGTATCTACACCTCCCACAGCCTGGACTTCGAGCAATCTATTAAGTTATACAGTAAGGCCAATAACCCCGCCTCTTACTAATTATGGCAGGATTATAGCGACTTCCCAACCTCAAGGAGCGAAGGTATATCTAGACAATATTTATAAAGGGGTAACCCCCTTAAACTTAGATAGGGTTACTGCAGGTCAGCATCAGATTAAGTTGGTAATGGCAGGTTATCAGGATTGGAGTAGTTATATCTCAGTATCACCTTCCCGGACTACTACAGTTTCTGCTGATTTAATTCCTTTTCCTGCATATGGTTCAATTTCTATTTCCTGTAATCAGAGTAGTGCCAAGATATTTTTAGATGGTACCTATATAAAGAGAACTTATTCGACTAGGTCAGTGTTATTAGAAGATGTAGAAAAAGGATATCATGAGCTTCTTATAACTAAAACAGGCTATAAAGATTGGAGTAAAAAAGTATATGTTTCATCTTCTAAAACTATAAAAGTTGTAGTTAATTTAATTAAGCAGGTAGTTGATGGTTCAATCTCTGTTTACTGTAATCAGGGTAATGCTAAGATCTATTTAGACGGAAGCTATAAAAAAAGAACTTCTGCTAATAAGTCGGTAGAAATAAAGAAAGTCGGAGAAGGTTACCATGAATTATTAATCACTAAAGATGGTTATCAGGATTGGATTAGTACCATAATGGTCGCAGCCAACCAAACTTATATGATTTCTGCTTACTTGGTTCCCGAAATCATCTATGACGGTTCCATTGCTATATACTGTAATGTAAGCGGAGCAAAAATATTTGTAAATGGGACTTATAAGGCGGCGTCCTCATCTTCTCAACCAAAAATCTTAGAGGAATTAACAGAAAAAGAATACGAAATCACTTTAATTAAGGATGGATATAGAACCTGGGTAGAAGATATTTGGGTATATGCCGGTGAAACTACTTCTATCTATGTAGAGATGATAGAAATAGAGTATTAAAGTAATTTCAATGACATATATTTAAATATGAGATAGAAAAGATAAAAAAGACGATAAGAGAAAATATATTGATTATTCTTTGCTAAATATTCATTCAGATTTAAGTTAAAAACAGGTTAGAGTGATTTCTGATCTGTTTTTAACTTAAACCTATTTTTTTCTTTATCTTTATTTAATCAATCTTCTTATCAATTTTTTATTAAGAAGTAAATCGTTTATAGCTAATATACCCATTTAAATTTATTATAAGGAGGAGACAAGATAAAATATGAGCAAGATTGATGTAGTAATTATCGGTGGAGGACCCGGTGGTTATGTAGCGGCTATAAAAGCAGCTCATTTAGGATTAAAGACAGTGCTGGTGGAAAAGGATAAGTTGGGAGGAGTCTGCTTAAATAAAGGCTGTATCCCTACTAAAGCTTTAATAAGTACTACGGAGATATTAAACCATATTCAAAGAGCCGAGGAATTCGGGATTCAGGTTAAAGATTATTCTTTTGATTTTCCTGCCATAATGAAGCGGAAAGACCTAATAACCCGGAGATTATCCTCAGGTGTAGAACAGCTAATGAAAGCTAATCAGGTAAGGGTAGTATTAGGGGAAGGACAGATAATCGAACCAGGGAAAGTGGAAATTACCGATACTGCAGGACAAAAAGAAATTATAAAGACCAAAAATATTGTTATCGCTACCGGTTCAAAAGTAATGAAACTTCCTCTTCCCGGCATAGATAGTGAAGGAGTAATAACCAGTGACAAAGCCCTATCCTTAAGCGAACTGCCCTCAAAGATGATAATTATTGGGGGAGGGGTGGTAGGCATAGAGTTTGCCGGTATCTTCAAGGCTTTAGGAGTGGAAGTTACCGTAGTAGAGATGCTTCCCAGGATCTTACTCCCTATAGATGAGGAGATAGCCCTCAGGCTTACTATGAGCTTAAAGAGAAAAGAGATTGAAATTCTTACTGATTGTAAAGTTAAGGGGATAAAGAAGAACAATCAGAATTTAGAAGTTCTGGTTTCAACATCAGAAAGAGAGAAGAAATTAGAGACCGAAAAAGTGTTGTTAGCTGCCGGTAGAGTACCCGAACTGGGGAATATAGATATCCAAAGACTGGGTATCGAATTAGATAAAGGAGCGATCAAGGTAGATGAAAAGATGAGAACCAATATTCCAGGTATCTATGCGGTCGGGGATGTAGTGGGCAAGATAATGTTAGCTCATGTCGCTTCCCGAGAAGGAATAGTTGCGGTAGAGAATATCTCCGGTAAAGAGGTTTTGATGGATTATAAAGTAGTCCCTAATTGTGTATTTTCTATGCCTGAGGTAGCCAGTGTAGGGTTAACTGAAGAGGAAGCCCGGAAAGAAAATGATAATATTAAGGTCTCTAAATTCCCCTTTATGGCAAATGGCAAAGCCCTGGGTATGGGAGAGACCGAAGGAATGGTAAAGATAATTGCAGAAGCTGACACTTCTGAGCTTTTGGGTGTGCATATCTTAGGGGTTCATGCCAGTGACCTGATTGCCGAAGGTGCCCTGGCTTTATCTATGGAGGCTACCGCCGAAGAGATTGTAAATACTATCCATGCCCATCCTACCCTGGCAGAGACCATCGCTGAAGCAGCCGAAGGAATAACCGGTAAACCTATTCACTTAACCCGGGTATAATTTATTATTTGTTAAGTAAAACATAACTTGCAAAATTTCTCCCAATAAAGAAAGATAATCTGAGAAAAAAATAAATATGACTCTATAAAAGTTATCTTATAAAGGAGGTATAAGTTATGAGAAAATCTGTAATTATTAAATTGTTGTTGTGCCTGATATTAATTTCTTTTTTATCTGTTGATTATGCGTCAGGTGAAAATAAGGGAAATGCAATTACCTGGGAGAAGACCTTTGGTGGAAGTAGTGAGGATATGGGGTTTTCTATTATCCAAACAGAAAATGGAGGATATGCAATAGCCGGATATGCAATATTGCCGAGAGAAAAAAAGGAGGACTGGAGAACAAAACTAGGATATATAATATTAGAAAAATCTAAAAGACAGGATTTCTGGATAATAAAACTTGATAAGAATGGAAATATGGAATGGGATGAGATTTTTGGTGAGGAAATGACTGATGTGGCAAGATCTATCATTCAGACCAATGATGGAGGGTATGCAGTAGTTGGATCTATTTGGACAAAATACGCAAAAAAACAAGATTTCTGGTTAATAAAGCTTGGCGAGAACGGGAATAAAGAATGGGAGAAAACTTTTGATAAAGATGAACAGGATATTGCATATTCTATCATTCAGACCAATGATGGAGGTTATGCAATTGCCGGCGGTAGCGGAAAAAGGTTCTGGGGAGAAGTAAATTGCTGGGTGATAAAACTTGATGCTAAAGGAAATATGGAATGGGATAAAAACTTTGGAGGGATAGGTTGGGACGAAATATATTCTATTATCCAAACTAAAGACGGTGATTTTATTACTACCGGAAGTGTGTGGTCAAAAGGCGCGGGGAGAGGAGACGTCTGTGTAGCAAAACTTGACAGAAGAGGATACCTCGTTTGGATCAAAACTTTTGGGGGAAGTGATTATGATGATGCCCGCTCTATTATTCAAACTGATGATGGAGGTTATGCTGTTGCCGGATTTACAGTATCAGAAGATATAGGAGATAGAGATATCTGGGTAATAAAACTGGATAAAGAAGGTAATAAGATTTGGGATAAAACCCTTGGTGGTACGAGTGAAGATTGGGCAAATTCTCTTATTCAAACTGAAGACGGAGGCTATATGGTAGCAGGTTGGACAAGCTCAATAGGTGCAGGTAAAACCGATGTTTGGATAATAAAACTTAACAGAAGAGGAGACCTGGTATGGGATAGGACCTTTGGAGGAAGTGAAAATGATGAGGCCCATTCTATCGTTCAAACCGAAGATGGAGGTTATGCTGTTGCCGGTTGGACGGAATCAAAAGGAGCAGGGAATTCAGATGTTTGGATAATAAAATTAGATGAAAATGGCAATTTATAAAAAATCTATAGGGATAATAAAAAAGAAATAGGAATATTTTCTTTAATGAAACATGATAAAGAAGAAAAGAAATATAAAAGGAAAATCTATCTGGATACTAATCTGCAGATTATATTTGGGATAACTCTTGCCTATATTATGGGAGTTGCCAGTATTACTCCTGCCTTTCCCAAAATAGTTAAGGAGTTAAATATATCAGTCAAGGATGTCGGGCTTTTAATTGCTGTTTTTTCTTTTCCCGGCATTCTGTTAACCCCCTTTTTGGGAGTTGTTGCCGACCGATGGGGCAGGAAAAGGATAATTATTCCCTCTCTGATGCTATTTGGCATCGCCGGAGGACTATGTTTTTTTGTACGTGATTTTAAACTATTACTGATATTGCGTTTATTTCAGGGGGCAGGAGCAGCTTCCCTGGGCTCTTTAACTGTTACCATTATTGGAGATCTTTATTCCGGAAAAGAGCTTGTAGCCGCAATGGGCTATAATTCCAGTGTTCGCAATATAGGGTCTGCAAGTTATCCGGCTATCGGCGGAGCTCTGGCGATGATGGGCTGGAATTATCCTTTTATCTTACCTGTAATAGCTGTCCCCATAGGATTTTTGGTATTATTCAATTTAAAAACTCCGGAACCTGAAAATGAAGTGCATATTAGAGAACATCTGAATATCGTCTGGAAAAAATTAGGAAATCGCCAGGTGATCGGACTATTAGTTATTAGTATTATTATCTTTGTCATGCTTTTTGGTTCATATATGACCTGTTTTCCACTTTTACTGGGAAATTCATTTGGCTTATCTTCTCTTATTATCGGCTTGATTATGGCTGGTGTATCTCTTATCGCTGCCTTTACCTCTTCTCAACTGGGTAAAATTATCAAGCTCTTTTCAAAAAAAACTATTCTGAAAATATCTTTTATTCTCTATGCTCTGGCTTTATCGATTATTCCTCTTGTATCTCAACCCTGGCTATTTTTTATCCCTATGATTATCTTTGGAATTGCCCATGGCATGAATATTCCTGTTATTCAATCTCTCTTCGCAGAGGCAGCCCCCCTGAAATACCGGGCAACCTTTATGTCGGTAAGCGGAATGACTTTTCGAGTAGGTCAGACCCTGGGGCCACTTTTAATGGGAATAGTTATAAGTATCTGGGGAATAGGTGGAGCTTTTTATGCTGGTGCAGGATTATCAATAGTTATGTTTATAATAATATTTAGGTTATAATACAAAATAGAACTATCTTCATTTTCGAACAAGGAGGAAGCTATGAGGTTAACCGTAAAAGATGTAGATAAATGTATCGGATGTCAGAGTTGTATGTTCGCCTGTGCCCGGCGAAAGGGTGAGGCAGGTTTGGCCAGATCCAGTATAGGGATAAGGTCTGCCGGGGGGATGGAACGAGGATTTATCGTAATTGTCTGCCGGGCTTGTTCCGACCCACCCTGTGCCAAAGTATGTCCTACCGGTGCTTTGGTACCTAAAGAAGGCGGAGGTGTAAAGCTGGATATTACCAAATGTATAGGATGCGGATACTGTAAAGATGCCTGCATTATAGGAGCCATATTTTGGGATGATGAAATTAATAAACCGGTGATCTGTACCTATTGCGGTTATTGTGCGAAATTCTGTCCCCATGAGGTGCTGGAATTAGAAAAGGGGGATGACCGAAATGTTTAAAGATGATGTTCTGGCCAATGTTCTTTATATAGATCTTTCTCAGAAAAAATATTGGGTAGAAAGAAGAGAAGACCTTTTCGAAAAATATTTAGGGGGAGCGGGAGTGGCTATCCAGCTGCTTAAGGAAGAATGTCCCGCCGGTAGTGACCCTTTAGGCCCGGAAAATCCTATTATATTTGCGGTAGGACCCTTGACCGGTCTGTTCCCTCTGGCCTCAAAGACTGTAGCTATGTTTAAATCCCCTCACACCGGAAATCTGGGAGAGAGCCACTGTGGTGGGCGGAGTGCGGTAGCTCTTCGTTTAGCCGGATACGGAGCAATGGTAATAAAAGGAGCAAGTTCTACTCCCTTATATTTAGCCATTCATGGTGACCGAATCTTTTTCAGGGATGCTTCCGCCTTATGGGGGATGACTAACAGTTTTACGGTAGGGAGAATTATCCGACAAAACGAACCAGCTAGCGGGTTAAGGACCATAATGCGGATAGGCGGAGCAGGGGAAAAGTTAATTCCTTATGCCTGTGTTACTACCGAAACTTACCGGCATTTTGGCAGATTGGGCTTGGGAGCGGTATTTGGCAGTAAAAAATTAAAGGCAGTAGTAATATCCGGTAAACATTCTCTTCCTACCAGGGATAAAAATCAATATCGGAAGATATATGACCAAATCTATAAAGAGGCTGTTTCCTCGCCGGTGATGAAGAAATACCATGACCTCGGAACTGCCGAGAATATCCTTCCCTTAAATGAATTAGGTGGACTTCCTACCCGCAATCTTAAGGAAGCGAAGTTTGAAGGAGCCTTGAATATATCCGGAGAGAAGCTGGCTGAGGGATATTTGGGCCGACGTTTGGCCTGTTCTCACTGTCCGGTAGGCTGTATTCACATTGCTGCGCTCAGAGAACCTTATGAGGATGAATCATATTTCTATAAAACATCCATGATTTCCTATGATTATGAACCCCTTTATGCCCTGGGGTCAATGCTGGGTATATCCGATACTGAAGGTCTTTTAAAACTGATTGATCAGATAGAAAGAATAGGCCTGGATTCTATGAGTACCGGGGTAATTTTGGCCTGGGCTACAGAGGCTCAGGAGAGAGGGATTATTTCTGAAAAAGAAACTCAAGATATTAAATTTAGCTGGGGAGACTATTCCTCTTATATCAAAGCAGTACAATTTATTTTTAAACAACCGAACCAGTTCTATAAAGCCCTGGCCCGGGGAGTAGAATATACTTCCCAACAATACGGAGGAGAAGACTTCGCCCTTGCTTTTGGTGGGAATGAAATGGCCGGATATCATACCGGTCCGGCTGCCCATATCGGCCTTTTGATTGGGGCAAGGCACAGTCATCTGGATAATGGCGGATACAGTATAGATCAGAAGATTTTGACCAAAGAGAAAGTTAGTCCCGAAAAATTGGCTAAGGAATTGTTAACCGAAGAACGCTGGCGTCAGATACTCTCCAGTCTGGTAGTTTGTTTTTTTGCCCGGGGTATATATACCCCGGAGATTTGTTCTGTGACTCTCTCTTCGGCAGGTTTTGATATTGCCAAAGAAGATCTTCTGGGCATAGGAGAAAAGATTCACCGAGAAAAATACAGATTTAAAATTCAAGAAGGATTTTCACTGGATAATTATCGTTTACCTGAACGAATTTTTGAAACTCCTTCTTTAGTGGGTAAAATAAATAAGGTCTTTATGGACAAAGTGGTGAAGTGTGTTAATAATGAAATTTTTAAGTGAGATAGAATAATATCCCTAAAAAATGAGAGATACTTCCACCCAGGACAAATATATGCCAGATGGGGTGGTGATAAGGTAATTTTTTCCATAAATAAAATACTATTCCCAAAAGATAACAAGCTCCTCCGATAAAAAGCCAGATAATCATCCCCCGGGGGACCATCTCTATCATGGGTTTGAAGGCAATGACAACAATCAATCCCATAGCAACGTAAGATAAGACCAATAAGGCTTTAAGTTTGTCAAGAAGAAGTATGGTTACAGTGATACCTCCTATAGCTATACCCCAGATGATGCCGAAAAGAGCCCACCCCCAGGGACCCCGCATAAAGGTAAGAGTAATAGGGGTGTAGCTTCCTGCAATAAGA
>DAOUWX010000320.1 GCA_030666935.1 Atribacterota bacterium
ACATCAGGTGGATTACCGGCTTCCACTCGAGTAATTAGTACTGCCGGATCTCGAGAACCAGCCAACACCACATCAATATCATTTGCATCCTCAAAGGGTTTCACCATCTTATCAAATGCTTCTAATTCTGCTCCTGCCCAAGAACCATAGACATTCAATACTCTAGATGCTGCGAATGTTCCTGTAGAAAACATTCCTATTAACAGTACTACTAATATTACAAAACTAATTTTCTTTAACATTTTCTTTTCTCCTTTATTTTTTAAAAATATTTTTTCCTAATTTCTTAATTTCTAATGCACAACACCTCCTCTTAAATTAGTCGTTAGTATTAAATGCAAGTTTTCAGTTAACAGTTGTCAGTTTCCAGTTTTTAGATTATAAATTGTCAGTTATTAAATTATTATGTTTTCTGTCATTGTGAGCTCTGATTTATCAGAGTGTGGCAATCTCGTTTTTGAGATTGCTTCAGTCGTTTCACTCCATCGCAAAGACAGAAATTGGTATTTTTTTGCGGGTTCGATGAATCAAACCCCTACATTTGCATTGACAGGCTATCTAACTCTTTTCTCATTACTCATTACTTATCACTCATCACTGTATTCTAACTCGGTACGCGATACGAGTATTGCTTCTGACTCCTAAATTCTGGCTCCTGACTTCTTCTTTACTAGATACGATTCACGAGATACGAGATACGAATTTAAGTTACCAATGAAAGGCAGATTTAATAGCCACTTTTCCTTTAGATTTAAAAATAGGGGTTTTAAAAACCTCACTTAATACTAACTCGGCAGCTCCTATGATCCACCCCTCCTCTCCGGGTTGGAGAGAAACAATCTTAATTTCTTTTTTGAAAGGAAAATTATCCCTAACTACTTTTTGCATAGTTGGAAAAATTAATTTACCGGCTTTAACACCTTCTCCACCCACTACAATTAATTCAGGGTCAAAAAGAGAAATAAGGCTTACTATCCCCATGGCTAAATTTTTTCCCACTTCTTGAAAAATTTTCTTTGAGATAATATCCCCCTTCTGAGCAGCTTCAAGAACCATATCAACTGAAATAAAATCTAAATCCTCTTTCTTTTTTAAAAAGTCTTTTATTGTAGTATCCTGCTGGTTAGATAAAGCTTCTTTAATTTTATCGATAATAAATTGATCTGAAGAAAAAGTTTCTAAACAGCCTCTTTTTCCGCAATAACACAAGGGGCCATCTTTATCTATAATTATATGACCAAAATCTCCTGCTCCACCGTAACTTCCATGATATATATCCCCTTTAATAACTATTCCGGCTCCTACGCCTTTTCCGATAGTAATGCAAATAAAATTGTTTATTTTTTTACCTACTCCAAAACGTGTTTCTGCTAAGGTTAGTACATTTACATCTTTATCTACAAATATAGGAAAATTAAATTCCTTTTCGAGCAATTCTTTAAACCTTATTTTTTTCCATCCTAAAATCTTAGAAAATACTAAAGTACCTTCCCTCTGGTTTACTAACCCAGAAACACCTATTCCGCAGCCAACTATTTTTTCTGCTTTAATATGATTTTTATTGATTAAATCTCGTATTGATTTTATTAAAACCTCGAGCACTATCTTTTCACTACTTTTAACCGGACTGGGGATAAAATGCTGGTCTAAAATCTTTGACTTCATATTAACTAATCCGATAATAATACCATCCAAACCAATTTTTATTCCCAGAACAAATCTATCGTTGCAATTAAATTCAAGTAGAATTGCCCTTCTCCCACCGCTGGATTCTTCCTCTCCTGTTTCGTATATGAGTTCTTTCTTAATTAAATCTGCAACTATATTAGAAACCGTAGATAACCCTAAATCAGTAAACTCAGAGATTCTGGTCCGAGAAATAGGCCCATAATTTAGAATTGTATTAATTACAATAGCCCTATTTAATTCTTTAATTAATTGTTTATTACCTCGACGAATATTATCCATAATATTTAAATCTCTTTACTATTTATCCTGACATATTATTTTTTTAAAATACTTTTTTAGATACTTTCTTCACTGAAGCAAGTATCTTATTTTATTATTCTACACCTTGTATAAAAAGTCCTTCTTTTTTCGAAAAATTTTTTCAATTTTTTTTAATATTGAAAAAATGAGGAGTAGATTAGGAGCTATTGATTTAATTTGTAGCAAAAATTGCTCATTTTGGTTCTCTGTATTTATTTTAAAGTCTATTAAATAAATCTAAATAATCTTTTAGCAAGCGGGTAATTAAAAAATTCTTTCTAACATATTCCTTTCCTGAAATACCCATCTTATTAGCAATCTCTGAATCCTTTAAAAGATGTATAACTCTTTCAGCACATTCAGAGATATCACCAATCAAATACCCCGTGCGACGGTTATCTACTTGCAAAGGAATTCCCCCTACATTAGCTGCTACTACAGGTTTCCCCTTCCACAATGCTTCAGTGATCACCAATCCGAACCCTTCTCTTAAGGATTTCTGAATAATTACGTTAGAAGCTCTCTGGAAGGCATTCACTTCTAAATTCCCTACTCCATTTAAATTAGATAGGAGGTGAATATCGTAATCTTCCCCTGCATGTCGGGCAGTTTTTTCGTAATACTCCCAGCCCTCCGGGTCATCATTAGCCATAGAAGCAATAAGAACTAATTGTAC
>DAOUWX010000025.1 GCA_030666935.1 Atribacterota bacterium
ATTTTACTTTGTATTCAAATATTTCTATAATTAATTCCTTGACAACTCTGCTTTATCTTTGATATTTCTTATAGGGAAACTATTTCTTGAGGTAATGTTTTTCTTAACTCTTGAGCTTTTTCTTCAGGTAAACAATTATTAATAAATGCACCGACTCCCAATTCACTTCCAGCTAAATATTTAAGTTTATCTTTTGAACGATAAGGAGGATAGAATTCAATATGAAAATGGGAATATTCTTTGCCTGTTCCATTAGTAGGTTGTTGATGAATAGACATGATGTAAGGAAAGATAAAACCAAAAAGATTATCAAATTTCGTTAATATTGTTTTTAAAATTGCCGCTAAATCAATTTCTTCTTTTTCCGAGAAATCATTAAACGAAGAAAGATGTTTATTAGCATAAATATGCACCTCATAAGTATAAGAAGCAGAAAAAGGAACTAGCGCGGTAAAAGAATCATTACTAATAATAATTCGCCTACCATCTTCTTTTTCTTCTTTTAAGATTTTACAGAAGAGACATTCCCCTTTTTTTTCTAAATATTCTTTGCTGGAATCCAATTCCCGTTCGATAATTGGTGGGATAAAGGGATAGGCATATATCTGGCCGTGAGGGTGATGAAGAGTTACCCCTACTTCCTCTCCTTTGTTCTCAAAGATAAAGACATAATCGATAAAATCTTGAGCTCCTAACTCCCGATAGCGGTCCCTCCATACCTTCACCAATTTAATATAACGACTCAAAGGTTTTTCTGACATAATTCCATCATGGTCAGAAGTAAATAAAACCACCTCACAAATTCCCCGAGCTTTACCATGTTTAAAAAGTTTAGAATCTTTTTCAGTTACTTCTGGTGAGTCTTGCTGTAAAGATGGAAATTTATTTTCAAAAACTGCTATATCATAATCTTCGGCCGGTACTTCCGTAGACAAGCCTCCCTTTTTTGTAGGGCAAAGAGGACAATAATCTTTCGGAGGTTTATAGGTCCTGTTCTGTCGATGAGTGGCTATTATTATCCATTGCTTCAGGATGGAATTCCATCTCAGTTCTAACATCCTTGCCCTCCTCTCCTTCTTCGGTAAAAGTATAATAAATTAAATAACGACCATCTTCTTTTTTAATCTTCTTTTTGTGTATTTGCACTAAAACCACCTCGTTAATGTTAATACCCTAAAGTTTTATTATTTCTTTCAAAATTTTTTATTACTTTAAATGTTATAAGAAATTTAAATATCTTAAGAATTTTCCTTTATTTATAGTTTATCAAGTAAAAAACTTATATTTATGCATTAAAAACAATTTTCCCATCCTCTGACTCTACAATAATTTTTTCTTGGTTTTCAAAAAGAATTTTCCCTTTAATTATATTGATATATTTTAATCCCCGTGATTTAAATATTTCAAGCTGGCCTGCATAATCTAAATTAATTCTTCCTACTTCTTTTTCAATGGCTAATCTTTTAAAATGTGGAGCCTGGCTGATAAATCTTGAACCTTTCTCTAAAATTCCGTTAAGAGCAATTAGTTTCCCTTTCCAGTTTCCAAGCCCACTGGTATAAAACCAGGTTTCGCTGGCTCGTATCAGGAAATATGAACCGGAAGTTACAAAAGTTCCTTTTGGAAAATCATGAGCTAAATATTGTGTTTTAAACTTATAGCCATTATGATCAAAATTTCCAGGTATGTAGTCTGGCGTAAAGTTCGAATAAATTGCACCGTCATCTCTAACTTTGGGCATATTACTTAAAAATCCGGAAAATGAATCTATAAGATCTGAAAATTTCCTTTCGATAAAGTAATTGTAATATTTCGCTTCAGAACCCCAAATTGTCCAGGAATGCCCCCCATTAATTGACGGTCCCCAATCCTTGGTTTCCCAGCTATTTTCCCAATAACGAAATGAGGAGCCATGAAGAGAAATAAGTGGAGTTCTTATTATCCAATTATCATGTAGTTTAAGAAATGCCTGAGCCGTTTTTTTATATTCGATCTTTTGCTTTAAATAAATATATGCATAGATAAGAGTTAAGGCAGTACACGCTATGGAACCTTCATCGATAAAATTTACTCCCGGGATAGTTTCGGTAGGGAACTTCATTCCCCTCTCTATTAGGTGATCGCAAGCTTTCTCTGCTCCCAATAATATCTCTTCACCCACATTAAACCCTTCCTGCTTTAAAAGGTTTCCTGCTTTAATCAAACCTATCACCGGTGCAGCACAGGTAGTATAATCAACTCTCTGAAACATCCCCTGGTTAAGACAGCTAATATTAATTAATGCCCCGTTTTTATCTTGATGTTCATTTATCATATGAGTAGCAATTAGTTTTATATCGATAAGTAGGGACTTAACTTTTGTAAAAATAAAATAATCACAGAATTGTTCCAGAAACCAACCTTCATACTGAATATAAAGCTGCTCTTTATAGAGATGACCGGGGGAAAATTTGTATCCCATAAATTCCTGTTCAACGGGAGATATTGCATTAGAAAAATATTTTTTATCTTTTAGGCCTTTTTGTAGAGCCCAGGAAAGAAAATAATTTTGGGTGCTCTTTTTTAATTTATTGGTTCCCCCAAATTGAAGCATTCTCTTTAATCCAGTCCAACAGAGAAATCCTCCAAATTCGCCACTTCCGCATGAATGCTCCTCATAAGGGTCTCCGAATGAATATCCTCCAATTACTTTTAACCCCTCATATTTTAAAGTATAGGAATCTATGGCCCTTGCAAAGCAGCCTTCTCTAAGTTGAAAATTATTTGTTCCGAATTCAGCTACTTTTTTTATCATTTTTTCCCAGTCATTAGCATTAAAAAAAGAGTAGGCTAATTTTTTTCCCCCATATCTTGCCTCTATTTGATATTTTCCCGGTCTATCCATTAAAATTGTTGTAAACCCATCCTTATCAAGCGAAGAGGTTATGCTTCTCTCTTTTTTATCAGGTTTAATTAAAGTTAAATCATCAACATTTCCTATTACTTTTATAGGGAGATTGGTCTTGGCTATCCCACCAGAAAAAGGGGAATATACAACTGGAAATTTACCAATTTCGTTTATTTTTAAGTAAGCATCTTCAAGGTTTTTTGCAAAACCAATTCTAACTGATGATTTATTACAAGAAGGTAGTCTCTTGTGATTTGGGAGTTTTAAATCTCCAACTTTTAATAAGACTTGGAATCCGAGTAAATGATGGCCAAAATCAGAATATTTTATTCTCCAGCAGGATATTGGTTCTGAAAATACCAAAACAACATAACTACCTATGGGTCGAGACATTAAATAAAAGCCATTTTCACTATTACTTTCCCAATAAGGAGATGTGGGAATAATTTGGTTCTTCCAGTTTTTGGTACCGGGACAATTTACAAAATTAAAATCAAGCTCTATCCCGGTTCGGTCTGCTTCTTCACCATCTATTGAAAAATCAATTTCAAAAAATTTTTCAAAAAAAATATATTTAATATAATTTTTTCCAATTTCATCAGTGAATTCTATTGATTTATTCTGCAAAATTTTTTTTAACTTTAATTTTATAAATTGAGAATTATTATTTTTACTTTTAAATAATTTACCGAAACTATATTTTTTGAATCCCAGAACAAGATTAGTTCTTTCTGGAACTCCTTTATCATATAATTCTTTTAACTCGCCATTTTTTCTATCTATAACAAGTTCATAATAATCATTTTCAATTTCAAAATTATCTTTTTGGTCCACAGAAAAAATTACTCCATTCGTTTGTAATTATATATTTATTTCCATCCCATCAAATGCAACTATTATTCCTTCAGAATCAAATATCTCTTTTAGCTTGCTATAACAGGGGTTATAATTATGAGAAATATGGGTAACTATAATTAAAGAATTTTGATTTATTGTTTTTTGATTAATAAATTTTTCCTTTATTATGAAAATTTCTTCAATATTTAGATGTTCTCGATAATTCTTATAACCCATTGTTTCATCCAAAACTATGACATCAAAAAAGTAATTTTTTAAAAAATGCCATATTTTCTCTCCCCACATTCCGGTATCAAAAGCCAAGAGAATTGTTTTGTCTTCTTTTTGAACGATATAAAAAAGAGCTTTTTCTTCATTTACCATATGTAGCGCTGGAAGAGCTGTTATCTTAAAATGGTGAGAAAAGATTGTTTCAAATTCTTTTATCAACTTAATTTTCCAGGGAGTATCTTCTCCATATTTTTCAGAGTGGTTTTTTATTTTTTTATATACATCTCGACTACAAATTATTTTTAAGTCAGGCGGTTTAGTGAGGATAGTACCAGTTTCAGGTAAAATGTAATTAAAATTATTCAGAAATAAGTGATCATAGTGACTGTGAGTAATAAGTAAAGTTTTAATCTGCGAAAAATGAATATCATACTTCAAGGTATAACTCAACAAATCAGGCCCAAAATCAACCAGTAATTCATCATCGATCATAAGAGAAGAGCGAAATCTTAAACTTTTCCCTCCTTCTTTTCTTGCTTTACGACAATTGACACATTCACAAAAAGGAGCGGGATAGCCTTCGGCAGAAGCAGTTCCCAGGAAAAATAATTTCATATTATGATCTCCTTTAGCCTTTTATTGCCCCTGTGGTTATACCTTTAACTATATACTTCTGCATAAATACATAGAACAAAACAACGGGAATAACCGCCAGAGTTAATCCGGCAAGAGCGAGCCCCCATTCGCTGTAATACTGTCCTACAAAAATATATTGAGACAAAGGAATGGTCTTAATAGCCCTTTTTTGTAGCACAAGAAGGGGTAATAAAAAGTCATTCCAAATCCATAATGTATCAAGGACAACTATCGTACTGGTAACCGGGGCAAGCAAGGGAAATACAACTTTAAAAAAGATTTGAAAACGAGAACATCCGTCAATTGCAGCTGCTTCTTCTAATTCCTTAGGAATTGTTTTAACAAAACCATGGTAAAGAAATATTGCAAAATTACATCCTATTCCCCAATATACGATTATTATCCCGTGGATGGAATTAGAAAGGTGCAATTTCTTTATCACTATAATTAAAGGAATCATTATAGAATGAAAGGGAATAATCATCGAAAAAACGATAATAATAAATATAAACCAGCTTAGTTTACCGGGTGTTCTTGCTAATATATACCCAGCCATTGAACTTACTAAAACAATTCCCGATACACTTGCAATAGTAATAATTAAACTGTTTAAAAATACTCTTGGATAGTCTGTTTTTATCCATGCTTTTATATAATTACCTAAATAAAAAGTTTTTGGAAGGCTGGTGTAAGATGTAACAATTTCTCTTAGTGGTTTAAACGAGTTTATTATAGTAAAATAAACGGGCATTATAAAAAAGAGAGCAAATGCGACTAACAGGGCAAAAATAACTATATTTTTTATTTTTAATAGTTTTAATGTCAGCATTATAAAACCACTTCTCTCTTCTTTAAGACTTTAAGCTGAATATAGGTGACTAACATTATAATAATTGCTAAAACCACTGCTTTAGCAATACCATATCCATATCTATCATTCAAAAATGCTTCATTATAGATATTAAGAGATATTATTTCGGTTGCATATCCCGGACCACCACGAGTCATGGCAAATACAAGATCGAACATCTTAAAAGAATTGGCAATGGTCAAAAATAAACAAATATTAATTGAAGGTATCATCAAAGGTAGTATTATATATAAAAATTTACCCCAATTAGATGCTCCATCAATCCTTGAGGCATCGATTATTTCACTATTTATTGTTTGTAATCCCGCCAAGTAAATAATCATCATATAACCTGTACCCCTCCAGACAGAAACCAAGGTCACTGAATAAAGGGCAGTACGAGGGTCACCCAACCAACTCTGATTAAGAAAAGATAAACCAGTAAATTTTGAAACTTCCCCCACCACATTCATAAAGATAAATTGCCAGATAAAACCTACTATAACCATACTGATTACATTTGGCATAAAAAATATGCTTCTTAAAAATCCAATACCTTTCACTGCTCTATCCAGCATTAAGGCAAGAGCAAAAGCAAGAATATTTATAAATATTACATTTAATACGGCATACTTAAAGGTAAAAAATAATGAATCTAAAAATCTCTTATCAGAAAAAATTTCTTTAAAATTTTCTATCCCGATAAATTCTTTTGAAAAGCTTATTCCGTTCCATCTGGTAAAGGAATAAAGTACTCCTGAAAAAAGAGGAAATAGAAAAAAAATGCTATAGAGGATAAAAGCAGGTAGCAGAAAAGAGGAAAAATTAATACTATCCCTTAAGGTTTTGTTTTTGATCACCCTTTTTATTCTCCAATATATAATAATAATTTAGGAGGGATAGAAAACACTTATCCCTCCTAAATTATACTACATTCTCTTGTTATTTACTGAATTGCTTTCTTCCAGAGATCGTCCATTGTTGAACAAACCTGTTCCTTGGTTAATTCTTCTAAATAATATTTTTGCATAAGCTTCCCAATCTCGTTACTCAATCCTGGTGCCCAGTAAGAATATCCCCAGGGATAAGTTTTGTCTGAATCAATGTAGCTCTTTATATCTAAAGCAACGGATGAACCAATTGCATCTACTTTAGTCCCTACAATAGAGGAAATTAACTTACATTCTGAAATCCAGATATCTGTTGCCGCTTTGCTGGTCATAAAATCTAAAAACTTCTTCGCTGCAACGATATTCTTTGATTTTGCATTAATACCAATACGATAATCAACATCTACCATTAGTCTTGCCATATCTGGATCTTCAAATGCCGGAAGACCAAACATACCAGCATCAATATCAGGGTTTACTTTAAAAACATTCTGCATTGCCCATAAACCCTGAGTCATCATAGCCGTTTTTTCCTGAGCAAACATTGTTGTTTGATTGGTATAATCACTTTCAAACGGTTTTTCATTACAATTTTCTGCTATTAAATCGAAGGTTTCGAAAGCTTTGTTCATTTTATCATTCCAGAATTGTGCTTTTCCCGCATTCATCTCTTCGGCAAATTCTATTGGTTTAACTGTTGCAGCCTGACCCATGGCATACATATGTCTTAAAGTCCATTCTTCCTTGAAGGCAACCCCAAAAGGAATTACTCCAATTTTTTTAATTTTTTGAATAACATCCTTCAATTCTGAAACAGTTTTTGGTGGGCTGGCAATACCTGCTTTTTCAAATAAACCTTTGTTGTATATTACTCCCAGACCGGCAAGATCAAGTGGTAAGGCATATATCTTTCCATTATAGGTTACAGCTGGTTTTGCAGCTTCAGCAACTCTTTTCATAAATGGTTCATTAGTAAGGTCTTCCAAAATACCTGCATCAACATAACTCTTCATATTGGCTAACCCTTGGACTGCATAAATATCAGGTATATCATCTGAGGCAATTTTAGTCTTTAAAACTGTGATGTAATCTTTACCGACCGATTCAATCTCTACAGTTATATCTGGATTTTGTTCATTAAAGAGTTTTGCCAGTTTATCCAACTGATCAACTATCTCAGGTTTGTACTGATAATATTTTAGAACTACCTTTTCTCCTGCAGCAAATGCAGAAGTACAAAATACAAAAATTAACAAAATAATTAGAATTCCTTTAAATTTCATCATCTTTACACTCCTTTTCTTTAAAATTTAAGATAAATAACTTAAGTTTTATTCTACACCATCACCTCCTTGTATCTTTCCATTTTTTCTTAAGGTATAAATCACTACGTTTCTCTTATAATAAGTTCTACATCTAGAATTATCTTTTTCATCTTTTTCCGACTACCATTTATACGGGAAAATAATAGTTTAACACTCTCAACACCTAATTCTTGTTTCTTTAATCTAATAGTAGTTAATGCTGGACTGATATGTGAACTAAAAGGGATATCATCATAACCGACTAATCCTATATCTTCTGGTATTCTTAAACCTTTTTCTTTTATAGCCTGCATAGCCCCAAAGGCCATCATATCGTTGTAGGCAAAGATAGCGGTAAAATCTAAATTTTTTTTCAGCATCTGTTTGGTTCTTTCATAGCCATCTTCTATATTTATATCTCCTACACTTACAAGCGACTCATCTAAAGGTATTCTATATTTATCTAATGCTTTCTTGTATCCTTCCGATCTTCCTTTCGCTGGTGATTTGTGCAGGAAACCATCTATCAAAGCTATCCTTTTATGTCCTTTTTTAATCAAATACTCAGTTGCTAAAAAACCACCTTTGACCTCATCATTGTAAATCGCATCTACCTCAATATTTTTAAAATCTCTACCCACAATGATAAAAGGAATGTTTGCATCAATAAGATTTTTAATATCATCATCCTTATCTTGAACCGGGGTGATAAGTAATCCATCTACTCTCTTTGTCAACAGTAAATTTATCGCTTCTTCTTCTTTCTTGTAATTTCTTTGAGTATTGGTAAGAATTATATGATAGTTTTTCTCTCGGGCCGCCTCTTCCATACCATTTAAGACCTCAGCATAGAATGGATTACTGTTATCTGCAATTACCACTCCTATAGTTCCTGTTTTCTTAGTTCTTAAGGCTACAGCTGCCGCATTACGAATATACCCCAATTTTTGCGCAACTTTTAGTATTCTATTTTTAGTTTCTTCGTTTATATCCGGTTTATTATTAATTGCTCTCGATGCAGTATTTACGGAAACTCCTGCTTTTTCAGCTACCATTTTTAGGGTTATATATCTCATATTGCTCCTTACCTTTCGTTAACGTTACCGATAACGTTAACAATAAAATATCACAAGATTTTATGGGTGTCAAGTTATTAGAGGGAATTTTTAAATCTTATTGAAGTATTAATTAAAATGGTAACTTATTTGGGCAGAATTAATAATTTGGGGTTTGATAAATCTAACCCCAAATTTAAGTCATATTCAGGACATCTGTCCTACGGTTTTATACAAATCATTGAGGGCGTATGGCAATACGCTTTTTATGGGCAGACACAAGGTCTACCCCTACATATTATACATTATTATTTTCTTTTCGTGCCGATGTTTAGATAATTAGCGATATTAGCATCAGTATCTATGTGGAATTTAATCTTACTGGTTGTTGAAGTTAAGAGAGTGGCTACTCCCGGTCCATGGCCGGCAATGACACAATCACTATGAACCACTATCCCTATAGAAACTGCTCCTTCTCTGTAACTTCTTCCATAACTATTATCCGCATCACTAATCGCCACGATATCTCCAAATTTAATTTGATCCAGTTTATATTTTTCTACCATCTTCTTATCGGCAGTGGTAATATCATAATCCCCACTGGCCACACTTGCTGAACCCAATCCGGAGCCCATCAGTTTAGCCGGAATTTCACAGGTAACCGGTACATCAATAGTGCCATCACTTATCTCTTTGATATTCATCTTTTCTAACAAAGAGGGGTCTAAATTAAAAATTTTTATCTCGGGATAATCTAATAATTTTAAACCTTGTCCATAAGCTTTGACCAAAATCTTATCCCCAATGCAAAGCTTCTCTAGAGTATCCTGAACAAAATCAATCAATACATGCTCTATCCCTCCGTGATGACCGGTTACTATTCCTACTGCTCCCTTGGCTTCTCCGCTTACTACCCGGGCTTGATTACCCATACAGGCTAATATATTATAGGCACAATTAGGTCCCTCATCTCTCTTTTTTTCATTTACCACTGTGGAAACTCCGGGTTCTACGTGGTCAGCTTCCCAACCGAAAGCTTTATCTCCAACTTTAATATTATAAGTTATGCCTCCTACCCCAGGCACTACCACCGGTTTGCCATCATAAGTAATCCTGTAGGGTCCTCTTCTTACCGGATAACTTACTCTCCCTTGAACAGAAATCATTACTAACTTGTCTTTATTGGTTCTTAACATAAATTTTGCCGCCTTTCTTTAAAATATATTTTTTATTTTTATCTTAAAAAATATTCAAATTATTTCATTTTAATTTTTTAAAATAATTTTTTTTCTCTGTTCACTTTTTATCCCGGATAAACCAAAAATTCCTACTATTATTATACCAAATCCGGCTAATTGAAAAAAGTTAGGGACTTCTTTTAATATAAACCAAGCTAATACAATAGAAAAGGTCGGATACACTGAAACCAAGGTAGTGGCTTTAGATAAATTTAATCTCTTTATGGCTTCATACCAGATAGAATAATGTAAAGCAAAACCTACAATGCCCTGAAATAATAATATCAACAAGATATTGGTAATTCCTAATTTATCATATTGATTTGCGCCTTCTATACTGCTAAGGATAAACAGAAATATTCCTCCATATAAGGTTCTTGCTGTAGCTATTAACATAGGGGTAATTTCTTTATGGGCAGTCATCAATCTCTTACTGAAAAAATGAGCTATCTGCCAGCAAAGTGGGGTTAATAAGACCAGTAAATCCCCCAAGTTGAAAATAAACTCTGCCCTGTATAATACCACCAAAGTCCCCAGCATAATTATAAATGTAAAATACATCTGCTTTAGAGTAATTTTCTCATTTAATAATATATAGCCGATAAAGATGGCATATAATGGTTCTATTACTAATAAAATAGAAGAATTAATCCCGCTGGTTAGGGTAACTCCGAAAAAGAAACAGATATTAGAAAGGGTAATGCCAAAAAAACCGATTAATAACAGGTGAAAAAAATATCTTTTATCAAACAATACCCTCCAGTTTCCTTTAAGGGTAGCGAATAGAAAGAGAAAGATACCGGCTATTAAACTGCTGACTGTGGCAAAGAACAAAGGATTTATTAATCCTGTGCCATACTTAATGATAATGGGCAGAGCCCCTGCTATAAAAATAGTGATGATAACAAAAATTATTCCTTCTTTTTCTTTCTTTTCCAATATGTTTACTCCGTTGGATTAGTCGTTATTCGTTAGTATTTAGTTAATTCCCCGGTTACCCCGTTTGCCGGTTAACCAGTTAATTCTAATTGTTAATTTCAAATACAAATCCTCAGTTTAATGATGAGAGTTAATTGATACAGTTAACCAAAATAATTTTAATTCTTAAACCGGATAACCGGCAAACCAGCTAACTATCTTAAGAAGATACGATTCACGAGATATAAGATCCGATTTTATTTTAGCTTCTGTCTTTTTTGCCCTAATTTTAAGTTTTTAATTATGGTTTTACGTTTTGCGCTTTTCGTTTTTCGCTTCTACGCTCTTCCTTTTCACGATATACGATATACTATTATATTCTACACTTATTCTAAAATTCCTGCTATTTTGTAAAAATTATGTTATAATAATTACACAAATAATAATTTATCTTCTTCGTTTTTCGTTTTAACTTTCTCCCGTGAGGGGAAAGGAGAGATGAATATGAAAATAAAGATAATTATCTTCTTCCTTATCCTAATATCAATTTGCTCTTACTGCCTAACAGAAAATTACACTACCCCTAATTCGTCTATCTATCTTCTCCAGTTAAATGGTATTATAAACCCTATCACCTCTCAATATGTAGTCGGAGGGATCGAAGATGCTGAAGCAAAAGAGGCAGAATGTTTAATCTTACAATTAGATACTCCCGGGGGATTGGATACCTCAATGAGAGACATAATAAGAAAGATGTTAAATTCCACTATCCCCATTATAGTATATGTCTCTCCTTCCGGCGGTAGAGCAGCCTCAGCTGGGGTGTTCATTACCTTAGCCAGCAATATTGCGGCTATGGCTCCCGGTACTAATATCGGCGCTGCTCATCCCGTTATCATGGGTGGAGAAGAGATTGATGAAGAATTAAAAACAAAGATGGTAAATGATGCCGCAGCATATATTAAGACTATTGCTGAGAAGAGGGGGAGAAATATGGAATGGGCGGAAAAGGCAGTAAGAGAAAGTGTATCTATTACTGAACAGGAAGCCATCGAGATCGGGGTAATAGAATTTATCGCCAATGATGTAGATGAATTAATAGAAATAATTGATGGGGTAAGAATAACTACTGCAAGTGAGACCAGGGTACTTAAAACTAAAAACTCGGAAATAATCCCGGTGAAGATGACTTTTAAAGATTTATTTCTCCATTCTTTAACCAATCCTAATATCGCCTATATCCTATTATTTTTAGGAATTTATGGCATCCTGGGTGAATTCAGCAACCCCGGCTCTTTTTTCCCGGGAATTGTAGGAGGAATATCTCTTGTCTTGGCTTTTGTAGCTTTCCAGAGTATACCTATAAATTATGGAGGACTCCTGCTCATCATATTTGGTATTGCACTTTTCATTCTGGAAATATATACTCCCACTTTTGGAGTTCTTACTGCCGGTGGAGCGACCTCCCTTATTTTAGGTTCTTTTATGTTGTCTAAATCCACAGCTCCTTTTTTAAGAATTTCTTTAGGATTAATTATCTCTATGTCTCTTGCCACTGCGGCTTTCTTTGTCTTTGCTTTAAGTAAAGGAATTAAGATTCAATGGAAAAAGCCAATCACCGGCAGAGAAGGCCTTATTGAAAAATTGGGAATTACTAAAACCGTCCTTGACCCGGAAGGTACCATCTTTGTTCACGGAGAAAGGTGGCAGGCTTCCACTAAAGGTGAAACTATTAAAGAAGGAGAGGAAGTGGAAGTATTAGAAGTAAAAAGCCTTAATCTTATAGTCAAAAAATATATCCGAAAGGAGTAGGATCAAATGGATATAATTGCCAATCTGCAAATTTACCTGGGAATTTTAATAATAGTTCTCCTAATATTATCTCAGGCTGTAAAAATATTGCGAGAATATGAAAGAGGAGTAATCTTCAGATTAGGAAGATTAGTCGGCGCCAAGGGTCCGGGGTTAATTCTTTTAATCCCTATTGTAGATAGAATAGTAAGGGTAAGCCTCCGGATTATTACTATGGATGTCCCGGCTCAGGAAGTAATCACCAAAGATACTGTTCCGGTTAAAGTTAATGCGGTCATCTACTTTAGAGTAGTTAATCCGGAAAATGCAGTGGTAGAAATACAAAATTTTATTAATGCTACTTCTCAAATCGCTCAGACTACCCTGCGTAGTGTCTTAGGACAGATGGAATTAGATGAACTATTATCCCAGAGAGAAAAAATAAATCAAACCTTGCAAAAAATTGTGGATGAACATACTGGCCCCTGGGGAATTAAGGTTACTGCAGTAGAGACTAAAGATATTGAACTACCAGAAGGGATGAAAAGGGCTATGGCTAAACAGGCTGAGGCTGAAAGAGAAAGAAGGGCAAAGATAATTCATGCTGAAGGGGAATACCAAGCCTCAGAAAAATTAGTCAAAGCTGCAGATAGAATTGCCAAACAGCCCACTGCTTTACAACTCAGATATTTACAGACCTTAACTGAAGTGGCTACTGAGAAAAATTCTACAACTCTATTTCCTATACCCATTGATTTATTTAAACCTTTTCTGGAAAAACTAATTCCAAAAGAAAGTAAAAAGAAATAAATAAAGGTCATTCCTGAGGAAATAGGAATGACCTTATATATAAAACAATTTAATCTAAGCGGTAACTTTATATACTTTATCGCCATGGCGAACTCTATCTTTCACTTTGATTCCTACCCCATCGCCGGTTTTGGCAGAATCTACAGCTTGGTGTTCTATTTGCATAGAATTTATTTTTTGTTCAAAATCAGTAGTATGCCCAACAAAATGAATGGTATCACCCAAACTTAATTCTCCGTTGTTAATAACTAAAGCAGCAACGCCTATTTTGGCAAAGTAATCGGTTACTTTGCCAATCATCACTTCGGCCATTTTTTTACCCTCCTTTATCTTATAATTTTTTAATAAGCTCGGGCAAAATACACTAAAGTAGAAGATTCCTTCCCACAATAAACACATTTTCCCGAAGCTTTTTCTTGCTCAAAAGGAATGCATCTTATACTTGCTTTGGTCTCTTCTTTTATCTTATCCTCACAATCTTCGCTTCCACACCAATGAGTTTTGATTAATCCTCTCTGCTTTTCGATAATTTTTGTAAATTCGTTATAATCGGAGGTCTCGCGAATATTTTCTTCTAAAAATTTCTTAGCTTGGGTAAAAAGATTTTCTTGAATATTATCCAGTAATTCTTTCACTGTCTCGGCTAATTTTTCTTCTTTTACGGCTATCTTTTCCCCTGTATCTCTTCTCACCAGCATCGCCTGGCCTTGAGCCATATCTTTAGGCCCGATCTCCAGTCTTAAAGGAACTCCTCTCATCTCCCACTCGTTGAATTTCCAACCAGGGGTATATCCGTCTCGGGTATCAATCTCAACCCTAAAGTCTTCCTTTAAAATGGTGCGAATACTC
>DAOUWX010000289.1 GCA_030666935.1 Atribacterota bacterium
GAGTACAGGAACTTCCGGAGGCAATTAATCCATCTTTTAATTGCTGTAAATACACCGGAGGCATATGCAAAGAAGGAAATTTAATACCGTAATTTTCTGACACTACACCAAAACAGCAGCCATTTAAAAAACATCCTATCCTACCGATACCTATTCCGATAGCAATGGAGGGGGCGGCAATGTCAGCGTATTTCCAAAATGAAATCTTGGTTCTTTTAACATACAGCCAGCACAGGAAATAAGCTACTAAAAATCCCCCCAAAAAACTTAATCCACCCTGCCTAAAATATAATATTTTCACCGGGTTTTTCGTATAATAATCAAGGTAGGTTAAAATGTATCCAAATCTACCCCCTATCAAGGCACCTAAAATGACATACAAACTTATATCTAAAATTCTTTCCGGGTCTTCTCCGTATCTTTTCGCTTCTTTCATTGCAAAAAGAATGGCTGTAATAAAAGCTAAAGCAATCATCACCCCGTAAGAATAGATAGGAAATGAACCAATGGTAAATAAAATTCTATACATTAAAATTTACTCCTTGTCTTGTTCTTTATATTTTTTAATATTCATTATATTCTCTTCCTCTTCTTCCCATTTACCCCCTTCTCCTTCTTCTCCCTCATCTTCTTTTTCTTTTTCCGGGGCATGGAACAAGAGATGAATCAATAATACCAACATTCCGCACACTATCGCGGAATCAGCAAAATTAAAAACCGGCCAGATTCTAAAATCTATAAAATCTATTACCATTCCATTAACTCTCACCCGATCAATGAGATTACCTACTGCACCGCCCAGAACAAGCGTTAAAGGGATGTACATAAAATGGTTTTTTTTGAAAATTATTTTTTTATAGATTAAAATCGCTAAAATTACTGAAATCAACACCGCTATCACAAAGAACGAAGAATTATATTCAAAAAGACCAAAGGAGGTCCTGGGATTCTCTATATAAGTAATATGAAATATCCCCTCAATTACCGGTATAGACTCTCCTATATACATGCTATACTGAATGTAAATTTTGCTTGCCTGATCAAGTAATATAATAAATAAGGCAAAAAGTATAAAACCCATGGTATTCCTTTTACTCCTTAAAATGTTCGTGCATTACTTTAGCACATTTTTCACAGATAGTCGGATATTTCCGGTCTCTTCCTACTGTCTCACTGTAACACCAGCACCTTTCACACTTCTTGCCCGGTGCTCTGGTTATCAGTACTTTAATATCCGGAAATTCAATCCCCGTATAGCCATCAGAAGAAAGGCCTTTTTCTCCTTCTACATGAACTATATCGATTTTAGAAACGATAAATATGGTTTCTAACTGTTCCTTAAAGGAGATTAAATAATCATTTACTTCTTTATCTTCGGTATAAATATTTACCTGCGCCTCTAAAGAATTACCGATAAAGCCTTCTCCCCTTTTTATTTCCAGGGCTTTTAAAACATCTTTTCTGATTTTTAGGATATTCTCCCATTTTTTTTCTAAATTTCTATCCCTATAATTTTCATTTACTTCCGGCCAGGGGGCAAGAAATACGCTTTCTCCACCTTTTACAATTTCTCTTAAGTACTGCCAGATTTCCTCTGCGGTAAAACTTAATACCGGGGCAATTAATTTAACCAAATCATTTATTATCTGATACAATACGGTTTGAGTTGCCCGGCGCTCTTCGGAATCGGTAAATGCGGTGTACAATCTGTCCTTAATTATATCCAGATAAAATGAACTCAGATCGACAGCACAGAAGTTATGAATTTCATGATAAAGGGAATGAAATTCGAACTTATCATAGCACTCATTTACTCTTTTCACCAAACTTTGAAAATTACTCAAGATTAATCTGTCTAATTCGTTAAGTCCATCATAAGAAACTACATCAGTATCGGGATTAAAGTCGGATAAATTCCCCAGGATAAATCGGGCGGTATTTCTAACCCTCCGATATATTTCCACTAATTGATCTAATATCTTGGAAGAGATCCTGATATCTGTCCGGTAATCAGAAGAAGCCACCCATAATCTTAATATATCTGCTCCATATTTTTCAATAATCTCCTGAGGGGCGATGACGTTGCCTATGGATTTGGACATTTTCCTACCTTCTGCATCGACAATAAAACCATGAGTCAGAACTGTTTTATAAGGTGCTTCTTCAAAAGCAGCCACCGAAGTCAGTAGTGAGGTTTGGAACCAGCCTCTATGCTGGTCTGTCCCTTCCAGGTACAATTCTGCCGGCCAGTGGAGTTCATCTCTCGTCTTGAGCACTGCCGTATGACTGCATCCGGAGTCAAACCATACATCCATTATGTCTTTCTCTTTTTCAAAGTCTTTACCCTGGCAGTGGGGGCACTGATAATCTTTGTGTAGAATTTCCCGGGCAGACAGGGTAAACCAGGAATCCGAACCTTTTTCCAGGAACAATTTTTTAACCGAATTTATGGTTTCTTTATTTACTATAATTTCCCCGCATCCTTTACAGTAGAAAACCGGGAGGGGCACCCCCCATACCCTCTGGCGGGAAATACACCAGTCGGTTCTGTTCTCTACCATATCGTATATTTTTTCCTGACCCCAGGCAGGAACAAATTGCACTTTTTTAATTTCTTTCAAGGCTAAATCACGAAAAGCCTCGATATTAACAAACCATTGCTCGGTCGACCGAAATACTACCGGTTTTTTACAGCGCCAGCAATGGTGGTAAGAATGCATTATTTTACCAACCTTAAGTAAAGTTCCGTTCTTGGTCAACTCTTCTATTACAGCAATATTCCCTTCTTTATAAGTCAATCCTTCAAACTTTCCACCTTCCCGGTTGAATTTTCCCTGGCTATCAAGGGTAGTAAATATGGGTATTTTATA
>DAOUWX010000257.1 GCA_030666935.1 Atribacterota bacterium
CAGTCTTACTATAACATCATATAGGCCTTCCGGATAGATTTCCCAACCCATAGTAGTTTTCTTTAAATCCCCTTCAACGTTTTGACAGTTTAATTTTGAATCCTGAACAAATTTGACCAGAGCACGAGAATAATAATTTACTCCTAAAAAATCATTTTTAATTGTTATTTTTTGTAAATCTCTATCTTTTATAAAATCAAATTCACCCGCCATCTTAACAAATACTTTCTTTATGTTCTCAGGATAAGATGCTTTAAAAACAGGATCTAAAAACCATCTGTTAGATAATCCATCGGCCATAGAAGCTGCTTCTCTATCTTCTTTAGAATCAGACACAGGATAAAACGGGGTTAAATTAAGTGTTATTCCAATTTTACTATCCTTAAAACCAAATTCTCTGAAAGCTTCAACTGCAGCTCCATGAGAAAGTAAAATGTGGTGAGCTGCGATTAAAGCTTCTCTTATATTTTTATGTCCGGGCGCATGAATTCCTAAGTAATATCCTAAAATCGAGGTACAAGATGGTTCATTGTGGGTTATCCAAAATTTTACAGAATCATTAAGCTCTTCAAATACTTTTACTGTATATTCTTGAAACCATTTAACTGAATCTCTATTTAGCCATCCTCCCATATTATAAGCCCACATCGGCAAATCCCAGTGAAACAAAGTAACGGTCGGCTCTATATCATTTCTAATCAGTTCTTCTATTAATTTTTTGTAAAACTCCATCCCTTTCGGGTTATACTTGCCATGCTCCGGAAATATTCTGGGCCATGAAATTGAAAATCTATATGCATTGACTCCAATTTTTTTTAATATCTCAACATCTTCTTTGTACCTTTGATAATGATCACATGCAACATCACCAGTATGCCCTTCATAGACCTTACCGGGAGTTTTACAGAAGGTATCCCATATTGATGGACTTCTACCGTCTTCTGTAGCAGCTCCTTCTATTTGATAAGATGAGGCTGCCAGGCCGAAAATAAAGTTTTTTTCAAATCTTTCCATATTTTTACCTATGTGAAGTGCTCTCTTTAAATTTTATTAGAAAATCAAATTATTTGATTCTATTCTTTCT
Source organism: Atribacterota bacterium (assembly GCA_030666935.1). Taxonomy (GTDB): domain Bacteria; phylum Atribacterota; class Phoenicimicrobiia; order Phoenicimicrobiales; family Phoenicimicrobiaceae; genus Sediminicultor. The sequence continues at coordinate 1,085 of DAOUWX010000257.1, forward strand.
TTTAATTCCCATCGGTATATCTACTTAAAATCCTTTCTCATGCCATCTTCAATAAACAAGATGCATATTAGCGAAGTTATAGGAACGGTTAATACGAGCCCGATACTTCCTGATAACCCTTGAATAATTTCAGTACTCACCACATTAAGATTTATAGCTCTAAAATAAGGCATATTATAGGCCATTAGCAGTATCATTATACTTAAAGAAGCTCCGGTAAAAGCAAGAATTAAGGTATTAGCCATAGTTCCCATTATATCTTTTCCCACATTCATCCCTGATTTAAAGAGTTCTGTTTTGCTTAATCCGGGAGCCTTTTTATGTATCTCAAAGACAACAGAGGCAATGGACATACCCACATCCATTACCGCCCCCAGGGAGGATATAATAATACCAGCAAACATTATCCCTCTTATGTTGATGGGAAAATCACTGACAATATATATCAACTGTTCACTGGCTTCCCCGGTAATCCCGGTAAGATGCGCCATCTTCCCCGAAATAAACGAAATAGTCCCAGCAATTATTACTCCGGCAGATGTCCCAATTATTGCCGAAAAACTTTTTCTATTAAATCCCCCTCCGATTAAGGTTAAAGATGTAAATATCACTATAGAGGCCGTAATAATAGCTAATAAGATTGGGCTGTAACCTTTAAACATCAGCGGTAACATAAAAAAAGCTATTAATAAGCCGGTAATTACCAGGGAAATCAAAGCCATCAAGCCCTTTATTCGACCTATCCCTATTAAAATAATAATAAATAAAAAAATAAGTATATAGAGAACCTTATCTCGAGAGTACATATCTACTCCCACCGAATGCAGTTTGCCTTCCCTTTCCTCTATTACTACAACAATTTCCATCCCCTCTTTGGCAACAACATCATATACCAAATCACCATGTAAACGAAAATTGTTTATTATTAATTTCTGACCTTTAAATCTTCCTGATAATATTTCAATTTTTAATTCTTGTGATCCTACATAAGCACCAGGTATATCTCTCTCCTCGGTTAACCTACTGTCAATTACCTCCAGGACCTTAGCCCTCACATAATCAATTCCTGTATTATTTGCTTGATTGTCTCTAATATAATTTACAAAATAAAATAATGAAAATAAAACAACGACTATAAATATTATTAAAATGTAAATTTGTTTATTTTTCATAATTATTCACCTTTTACCTTTACATTATTATTAGAAATACAGAAAAGAAAGAAGAATAACAGATATAGTACTCCTCTAATAACTAACCCTGAGGAAACCATTATTGTTCCCTCAGGGTTAGTTGCCTTTTCAGCAGTAACAGTATTATCGAGTTTTATTGCACCAATATTCTAACCAATTTTTAGCAGAACATCAGGATAGTCACTAATTTATAAGAAGGTGTTTACTATTTTACCGCTTGTTTTACTACATTCTTATAAAGTTCACCTTTAGTCTGATATTCTTCTAAAACAGATACAGGGATATTTGTTTTTTCAGAAATTACTGCAATTTCCTCCTCATTCGGTTTTTCCCATAGGTTAATTGATTTAAAATTAACTCCAAACCTACCTTCAGTTGGTACAGATATTATACCTTCATTAATAAGTTGTATCATCTCTTCCCTTCCATCAAGTTTAGAGAAATCAAATCCAACAAAATGCCAGTTATCATCAACTACAGGAGATATCGTCCCTTTCTCTTTAACATAAGCGATCATTAGATTCCTTGCCTGACCTTCATCTCCATATGTTTCCTGGGAATCAAATACAATCCTCTTATAGGCTTCTTCTTCACTTCTGATACCCATAGAATACAAGAAACCACCGTGCATTGTATCTCCCCAGCTTTGGAATCTATAATCATTTAATGCCAGGACAAACTCATCATCATCATTAACCGGTTCCCCATCTTTTTTCAGATTAAAGATTCTAAACTGTTTTCCACTGTCTAATTCATCAGCATTTTGCGGAGCAGGCTTAGATAGGTCAATATCGAAAGTCACACCCTTAAACATATCGTAATTATATCCTGGTATACTATCATCAAAAGCAACTGTAGCATCCCCATCTTTGACTTGACGATAGAATCTTACTTCATATTCTAGTAATTTCTTCAGCTC
>DAOUWX010000136.1 GCA_030666935.1 Atribacterota bacterium
AAAAAGATGAATTAATTATAATAAGTTTTTTTTTTTTTTAAAGAAGGAGGGGGGGGGGAGAAAAAAAAAGAGATATTTCTGGTTATTGTGTCGCTTCTTTGTTTTGGGGAGTTGTTTTGAGAAAGATTTTTGCTCTGGGTTGGGGAGTGGTTTAACGTATAACCGCCATATCAGGTGGTTTATTAATGACCTTTCAACAAGTAGATCCGACTATGGGATTACGCTTTGGGTTGCTTAGCTGGTGCATTCTTGCACTTGCTGGATTAGGTTCGATTCCTGGATTATTGATTTCCGGTTTAATTATAGGAATAGGTGAATCACTGGCAATGACTTTTTGGGACCCCAGGGCTAGATCTTTGGTAATATATCTTATATTTATTTTAGTTCTTTGGTTACGACCTAGAGGCCTTTTTGGGAGGAAGTAATGAATCGTAAAAAAAATCAAAATTTAGAGAATTTATTATTATTATTTTTTTTAGTTATTGCTTTATTGGTACCTTTAATATTTGGTTCAAGCCAATATAATATACTTTTAGTTACTACCGTACTAATTTACGGGCTAATGGCTACCTCTTGGAATATTATTGGTGGCCTAGCCGGTCAGCTTGATTTAGCCTCTTTTGCTTATCTAGGATTAGGCGCTTTCACCTCTGGCACTTTATTTATCCGCTTTAATTTTACTCCCTGGATTGGAATGATTATGGGAGGTTTGGTAGCAGTTGCTTTTGCCTTATTAATTGGGTATCCTTTGTTTCGATTCCGAATAAGAGAAGTATGGTATGCTTTAACTACCTGCGCTCTGGTTGAGGTACTTAAAGTAGTCTTTAATATGTGGGAAGAAGTAGGCGGACCAGTAGAAAGATACCTACCTTATTTTAGTGGTTCGCTCTACCATATGCGCTTTAGTTCCTATGTCCCTTATTATTATCTAATATTGGGTATGTTGGTAATAGCTTTACTGGTTAATTCCCGAATCGCTCGCTCGAAGCTGGGCTTTTATCTTAAAGCTTTGGGAGAGAACGAGGATGCAGCGGAGGTACTGGGAGTTAATACTCGAGCTTGTAAATTGAGGGCGCTGGTCTACTATTCCTTTCTAATCGGAGTTACCGGTGCAATTTATGCAAATATCTATGGTTACATTCATCCCAGTTTTTTTAATGGCCAGGAAAGTATTAAAATTGCGATATTGGGAATTGTAGGAGGCAGAGGTATTACTTATGGCCCTCTTTTAGCCGCCTTGTTATTAGTTGGTACCCAAGAATTTTTAAGGGCAAGTTTAGGTGCTGAAGTATCGGGTTTATACTTAGTAATTTACTCAGTTATTTTAATCTTGATAGTTCTTTTTAAGCCCAGCGGAATTGCTACTTTCTTTCAATATAGAAATAAAAAGCCGGCAAAGCAGGAGGTGAAGAAAAAAAGTGTTGTCTGAACAAATTCTTAAAACTTCTAAACTTACCAAGCGCTTTGGTAATCTTATCGCAGTCAACCGGGTTGACTTAGAGATTAGAAAAGAGGAAATTATCGGACTTATCGGACCAAATGGTGCTGGAAAGACTACTTTTTTTAATTTAATAACAGGATTGGAAACCCCGGATGAAGGTCAGGTTATTTTCAAGGGGACTAATATTACCACTATGTCACCTCATGCAATTTGTAAATTAGGAATGTCTCGTACTTTTCAAGTGGCTAAATCTTTTACTGAAATGTCTGTCGAAGAAGCAATAAGAGTAGGGGCTTATAATAGGCGGGGAGAAGAAGAAGTGCAAAATAAAGTAGATTGGGCCCTTGACTTCTTTGAGTTGGAGGATATCCGGGACTATAAGTGCAGTGATTTAGGGTTATCCTCTTTACGTAAAGTAGAAGTAGCAAGGGCAGCTGCTACCGAGCCCGAGCTTTTACTTCTTGATGAGGTAGGAGCAGGACTTACTGCTAGCGAACTCTTAAAGCTTATGTCAGAACTCAAAAAGCTTAACGAAGAAACTAAAATTACCTTATGTGTGGTTGAACATGTAATGCAAATAGTTATGGGTCTTTGTGAGCGAATCTTCGTCCTGGATGCCGGTGAACTTATTGCCAAAGGTATTCCAAGTGAAATAAGTAATAATCAGCGGGTTATTGAAGCCTACTTGGGGAGGAGAAGTTATAGTGAACCAAGTTCTACAGGTTAAAGACTTAAGTTCCGGTTACGGTAAAGTCACTATTTTGAGGGATATTAACTTCCAAATAGAAGAAAATGAGATTGTAGCTATTATTGGCTCAAATGGAGCAGGGAAGACTACACTTTTAAAAACAATTTCCAAATTAATTTCTCCCTTTGCAGGAGAGATTGTTTTTGAAGGACAAAATATTACAAAATATCCACCTCATTTAATTTCCCAGGCCGGGATTGCACATGTACCGGAAGGCGGAAAGCTTTTTATAAACATGACAGTTTATGAAAATCTTCTTATGGGAACATATAGAAACAGAAAGAAAATAAAAGAAGATGTTTTAGAAGAAATTTACGAAATTTTTCCCATACTTAAAAAGCGAGAAAAACAATTAGCGAAGACATTAAGTGGTGGTGAAAAGCAAATGCTTAGCATTGGCAGAAGTTTGGCAAGTCAGCCAAGATTTTTAATGCTTGATGAACCTTCTCAAGGTTTAGCCCCCAAATTAGTAGATGATATCTATCAGAAATTGTCTATTTTAAAGAAAAAAGGGATTACTATATTACTTATAGAACAAAATATAAATTATGCTTTACAATTTGCAGAAAGGGCTTATGTTCTGGAAAATGGTAAAATCGTTATGGAAGGAAATAGTAAAGAACTTTTAGGTAATGAACACGTAAAGAAACATTATTTGGGTATTTAAATTATTAATTTTAAGAAAAGAGGCAGCAGTGCATCAGATTATTAAAAAAGCTAAAAAAGAAAAAAGATCTTTATTGGAGACAGAGGCAAAAGAATTGTTGAAGGAATATGGAATTCCTGTACCCGATTTCAAATTAATAAAGAGTGAAGATGAAATTACCGAATTGGCCAAAGAGATAAATTTCCCTATAGTGATGAAAATTGTCTCTCATGACATCATCCATAAAACAGATGCGGGAGGAGTAAAAGTCGGGATTAAAGATGAAGAAGAAGCCACGGCAGCTTATCAGGAAATTATTTCCAAGGCTAAAAAATATAATAAAAATGCGAAAATTTCAGGAGTGATAGTTTATTCTATGGTTCCTCAAGGAACAGAGATTATTATTGGGATGATGAAAGATCCTCATTTTGGTCCGGTAATTATGTTCGGATTGGGGGGAATCTTTGTAGAGGTATTGAAAGATATTTCTTTTCGCGTTCTTCCCATAGAAGAAAAAGATGCCCGGGAGATGATCACCGAGATAAAGGGATACAAAATTTTAAAAGGTGCAAGAGGAAATCCTCCCCGAGATATTCAGGCTATAAAAAAAGTTTTAATGAAAGTTTCTAAACTTACTACAGAAAATCCTGAAATTAACGAAATAGACCTAAATCCTATATTTGTATTTGAAAAAGGCCTGCAAGTAGTAGATGCCCGAATGATTTTGTAAGAAGAGAAAATTAGCAAATAATATATTATCTATTATCAAAAAGAGGGTGGTTTTGTTGGGGAAAGAGCAGTTTGATGTTATCGGCAAAAGGTATGATATTAAAAATATAGGAAAAGTAACCGGTGAAGAAGTTTATTCTTGTGATGTAAATATCCCCGGTCAATTACATGCAGTAGTTCTACGAAGTCCCTATTCGCATGCCCAGATTAAAAAAATCGATTACACCGAAGCAGAGAAAATGGGAGCTATCTGTATCGGTCCGGACGATGTTCCGGATACTTTATATAATGAACGAATAGTAAGTATTCCCGATAAAACCTATCGTGACAGGACAGTTTTACCAAAAGATAAAGTTCGCCATGTAGGAGAGGCTATTGCTGCCTGTGCGGCAGAAACAGAAGAGAAGGCTTTTGCTGCTCTTAAAAAGATAAAAGTAGAATGGGGCAGGAAATGGGAACCGGTGGTAACCCTTAATGATGCTATGGATTCAAGTGCTCCAGCGATATATGACCATGTATATTTAGGAGAAAAAAAAGTAGAGGTGAAAAATAATCTTGCCTGTGAGCGAAATATTGCAGTGGGTGATGTAGAAGAAGGATTTAAAGAAGCGGAAATAATTGTAGATGAAACATTTAATATCGAAAGAGTTTATCATATGCAGCTGGAAACTAAATCTGCAGTATGTAAACCGGAAGCAAATGGAGGAATAACTCTTTGGACAACTACCCAGGGGATTCATAATGTACGTATACTCTTAGGACATATTTTTAATATTTCACTTAGTAAAATAAATGTTAAGAGAATTACCCTGGGAGGTTCTTTCGGGTCAAGTATTCAAATGAATTCAATAACCCCTATTTGTGTAGCTTTAGCTTTGAAAGCAAAAAGACCGGTGAAATTAGTGACTTCCCGGGAAGAAGATATGTACGACCATTCAAGTTATCCTTTAAAGACCCGCTTAAAAGTTGGAGTTAAAAAAGACGGAACTTTAACTGCAGCTCATTGTCAGGTATGGGTGGAAATTGGCGGCCATAATATCCAAGCTTATCCCTATCTCGGTTGTGTAGCCGGTTGGTTTGCTTCACTTTATAAATGGAAGAATATAAAATATGAAGGAAAAGCAATCTATAGCAATAAAGGTCCTTCTTGTGCCAGAAGAGGCTATGGCAGCCCTCAAATAAATTTCCCGGTAGAAAATACTATGGATATTTTAGCGGAGAAATTAGGGGTTGATCCGGTGCACTTCAGACTACAGAATTATGTGGGAAGAGGTGATGAATTTTGGGGACAGGGACCTACCGTTAAATCTATCATTAGAAGCTGCGGCGTAGAAGAGATGTTGGTTAAAGGAGTTGAACTTATTGGTTGGGATAAAAGAGGTAATCCTGATGAAAAATCCGGAACGATCAGAAAGGGCATTGGAGTCGCCAGAGGGTTTCATACCTCAGGTACCGGCGGTCCCAAGGCTGGTGAAGTTATAGATTATTCCGGTGCAACCATTAAAATTAATGAAGATGGTTCGGTGGATGTTATCACTGCTTTAATGGATCACGGAGGGGGAACCTGGGACGCCGGGGCAAAAGTTGTAGCAGAAGTTTTAAAAGTACCATTTGAAAAAATAAGCATTGATAATGGAGTAGATACACGCACCACCGTTTTTGATGTTAATACTCATGCTACCAGAGGGATATACTGCGGATGTGGTGCCATAAAATTTGTGGCAGAAAAAGTTAAAGAAATGTTATTAGATTATGCAGCTACCCTTTTTAATGATAGACCGGAGAATTTGACCTTAGCTTTAAACGAAGAACTCGGCCAGGGTATAATATATCCCGAAGGTCTACCGGAAAATTATAAAACGATTGGTGAGATAGCAGATTATGCTCGAATAACCAGCGCAGGAACTATTTCTTAT
>DAOUWX010000174.1 GCA_030666935.1 Atribacterota bacterium
AAAACCAGGTTTTGAGCAGGGAGTAAAGGCTGTAGATCCTAATATTGAAGTACTGTATTCTATAGTTGGAAGCTGGAACGACCCAACTAAAGGTGCAGACGTTGCAAGGGCACAATATAAACAAGGAGTGGATATTATATGGGGTCCTATTGGAGCAATTTTTTATGGAGTTCTAAACGAAGCACAAAATCAAAAAAAATATTTTATGGGTTCTCTTTCAAACCAAATCTTTGAATCGCCCGATGTTATACCTGCATGTACAGTTACTAAAACTGATTCCGCAGTAAAAGGTGCACTATTATCTGCATCAAGGGGTGAACCGATTTTTGGCACATCAACATTTATGGGGGCCAAAGAAGGAGCCGTTACTTTTACATTTGATGATCCGGAATACCTTAAGGGGGTTCCAGAAGAAATTAGAGCTAAAATGTTAGAAGTTTATGATGCTCTTGCTAAGGGAGAGATAAAACTTTCAACCCAACCAAAGTGATTAGTATTTTAGTATTGATATATAAAAAATAGTATTAACTTAAGTAGTAGAATAGCACGGAAAAAATAAATTGTGCTATTCTACTACTACCAAATTTATTAATTTATTTCTGAGAAAAAATATAATTGATATAATTAAAAAAGAGAAGGAGTATTTGTAATGAAAAAACTAACAAATGAAGAAGAAAAGCGGGCTCTCGAACTTCATAAAAAGTCAATAATTATTGATTCACTAAATGCATCTTTAATGGATGAAGAATATTTTGAAAAAATAAATAAAGGTGGGGTTACTGCCTGGAACTACACTGTCGCTATGGGTCAAAATTTATCAGAAACAGTTAAGGGTATCGCTCAAATGTATAAATTAATGAAAAATAGTAAATATATTACCTTAATTGAAGATACAGAAGATATAAAAAAGGCTAAAAAAGAAGGTAAGACTGGAGTTATTCTTGGATTTCAAAACGTACCTCCATTAGAAGGTAATCTTGATTTATTGAGCGTCTACCACAAATTGGGTGTTAGAATAATTCAGCTTAGCTACCATTTTAAGACAATTTGTGGAGATGGATGTAAAGAGCCATCTAATTCTGGATTAAGCCTTTTTGGAGAAGAATTGATAAAGGCAATGAATAAGCAAGGCATGGTAGTTGATCTTGCTCATGTAGGTGAAAAGACAGAATTAGATGCCATAGGAGTATCTGAGAAACCATGTATTGCTTCACATTCTAATATATATTCAATATTGCCTGCTCCTCAAAATAAAAAGGATAATATGATTAAAGCACTTGCGAAGAAAGGTGGAGTAATAGGAATAACTGCCTTTCCCCGGCTTGTAGAGCCTAATCCTACTTTAGATATGTTACTTAATTATATAGATTATGTAGTTCAATTAGTAGGTATAGATTATGTCGGTATTGGAACTGACTTTGCGGAAGGATGGGCGGAGGATCCAACTCGCAGAAAACTATTAATACTAATTGATGGGAGAATCTATAATTGGCCTGAAGGGATTGAAACAATTACCAAATTTTCTAATATTACAAGAGGATTAATTTCGAGAGGTTATTCAGATAGTGATATAGAGAAAATATTAGGCGGAAATTATATGAGAGTGCTTAAAGAAGTTATAGGTTAAACTAAAATACTAATTTTTTATTAGTAAAATATTATTAATTTATTAATCCAAGAGCAGAATATTATTAATTTGTTCGGAGATAAATGTGAATTAACTCGGAGGGTGCCGAGCATAGATCGAAATGTGGAAAAAGCCACGGACATATCCGTGGCATTCCCGCTTATTTTTCTAAAGGTAGTTAATTTTGTATCTATAAAATATAAAATTAACTATCAAGGGGATAAAATAAAATGAAAATATTAATTAAAAATGCTTCTTATGTAGTTAGAGACGTTAACCGTATAGAAAAAAATGTAGATATTTTAATTAATGGAAACAAAATTTCTAAGGTGGGTGAATTTAGTCATACTTGGTTAAATAAAGATGATATTAAGATTATTAATGCTTCCGGGAAAGCAGTAATCCCTGGTTTAATAAATACTCATACACATTTATATCAACATTTATTAAAAGGGCACCAAGATAATCTTTCTCTCGTAAAATGGTGTGAAAAAGTTACCTTTCCATTAATTGAATTGATTTTAAAAGAACAATCAGGGGGAGAAGCAGAAATATTTAGTTATTATTGGAGTTTGTTAGCCTCTATTGAGATGTTAAGAAATGGCGTAACGACTTTTATAAATTTAGGACTTACTTTGAACTCTGTTTTTAAGGCATGGGAAGACATTGGTATTAGAGGTGTAGGAGCTATTACTTATGCCGATATGTGGATACCGGATAAATTAAAATTGAAAAAAAGACAATTTAAAGAAAAAACACTTAGATTTATTAATCGCTGGCACTTAACCCCTTCACCTAATCCACATATTTATATTATGCTTGGACCTTCAGCACCCTTTTTATGTTCAGAAAATCTTTTACTTTGGATAAGAGAACAAGCTACCCAAAAAAAAATGAAAATTCATACCCATCTTTCGGAAACTCAATATGAAGTAGAACTTATGAAAAAAGAAAAAGGGTATCGACCTGTAGAATATCTGGAAAATATAGGATTTTTAAAATCTGATGTAACAGCAGTACACTGCGTACATTTAAATGAAAAAGAGTTAGGAATAATTAAAAAATATAAGGTGATTCCTGTACATTGCCCAAAAAGTAATATGAAATTAGCAAGTGGTATTGCACCTGTAAATAAAATGATAACTATGGGTATTGATGTTGCTCTCGGAACCGACGGTAGTGCTTCTAATGATAATCAAGATATATTTGAAGAAATGAGAATAGCTTCTTTTTTGCAAAAGGTTGCTTCTAATAGCGCTGCAGCAATTTCAGCTAAAGATGTTTTTAAAATGGCAACAGAATGTGGGGCACTTGCTTGCGGTATAAACGCAGGTACTATTGATGAGGGAAGATTAGCTGATATAGCATTAATCAATCTTAACCAGCCACACTTATTACCACTTGGAGATCTTATTAATATGATAGTTTATTGTGTTCGAGGTAGTGATGTAGAAACAGTTTTAGTAAATGGGCAGATAATAATCCGTAATGGAAAATTGACTACTTTATCTGAAGAAGAAATTATCAAAGAAGCAAAAAAAATTATAGGGAACAAATTAAATAATACAGGAATTATTATTAATAATTAGAAATCTATATTTATTTGTTTATTAATTGCAATAAATTATTGCTAAAATAATCATAATTGAGAGGATTAAAAACATTTTTTTTGGGAGAGAGAGAATATATGATTAATAAAAAACATTATGATGTAGTAGTTATAGGTGGTGGTGTATGTGGTTCGGCAATTGCATATTATCTTTCTAAATCCGGAGCTAAAATAGCTCTTTTTGATAAAGGAGAAATTTGTTCCGGAGGTTCAGGAGCTAATTTGGGATTTTCCGTGTTAACATATCGTAAGGATGCCGTACTCCTGAATATGGCCATTGATCAACTTTTTAAATTATCGGAATTAGCAAAAGAGTTAGAAATTGATATAGAATATGTTCAGACAGGCGGTTTAATTCCTATTAGTAATCAGGAAGAGTTAAAAGTTCAAACTTTTTTAGCAGATAAGTGCCATGAATGGGGATTGAAAGAAGTCTGTATCATTGACTCCAAACAAGCTATTGAGAAAGAACCTGCCCTTGATCCTGAAAATATTATTTGTGCAGCCTATTGCCCCTTGGAAGGAAAGGTAAATCCGTTTAAATTAACAATAGGATTTATAAGAAAAGCTCAAGAAATGGGTGCCGATATTTACCCAAGAACAAAAGTTACTGGTATAGAGGTTTCTAACGGTAAAGTAAAAGATATATTAACGAAAAGAGGAAAAATTAAGGCAGATCTTATTGTTGTTGCTGCCGGCCCCTGGACTCGAGAAATTGTAAATATGGTTAATATTGATTTACCTGTTTTGTATAAACGAGGAGAGGCTATGGCCAGTACTAAAATTCAACCAACTATTCGTGGAATGGTAACTGATGGAAGGCTTTTTACTAAGGCATGTGTAATTGGTGATATGGAAGTTGGTTCTTGTTTAACTCAATCTGCTTCGGGAAATATTATTGTAGCTCAAGCGACTACTAAAGTAGATAATTATGATTGCTACTCTACAGCCGAAGGTCCAATGAGAGTTGCACGAAGAGTTTTATCTTTTTTCCCGAGTTTGTCTGATTTGCAAATAATCAGAACTTGGGGCGGGTTATTTGCATTTGCGGAGGATATGATGCCAATTTTTGGTTTCCTTAATAAACCCGATAATCTTTTTATTGTTACTGGTTTTCATAGTGCTGTTTGTATTTCTTCAGCCATTGGTCAAATGGTGCAAGAGGTGTATTCAAAGGGCAGTACATCATATAATATTTCAAATTATACTCCTCAGAGATTTATAAAAAACGGGAAATAAAAGATAATTTCCCGCAAACTGAAACAGTCGTTAGTCTATTCATATAAACACTACACCTCTAAAGACGTAATAATCGGAACATTATTCTAAGACTAAAAATTACAAACAAATAGTAAAAATATTAATTTA
>DAOUWX010000154.1 GCA_030666935.1 Atribacterota bacterium
CATAATTTCAATTGAATCTGCGGAAGAGATGAAAAAAGAAGTTTTTAAACACTTTTCGAAAGCGGATATAATAATTTCTGCCGCTGCAGTGGCTGATTTCCGGCCCAGGAAAGTATTTGCCGGAAAGCTCAAAAAAGAAAAGAGTGAAAAACCACTTATCGAGCTGGAAAGAACTCCCGATATCCTCTATGAATTAGGAAAGAAAAAAGGAGATAAAATATTGGTCGGATTCGCCGCGGAAACGGAAAATTTGGCGGCAAATGCCCTTAAAAAATTGAAGGAAAAAAGATTAGACCTGATTATCGCTAATGATATATCGGCAAAAGAAGCAGGATTTGGCTCAGATGAAAATAAAGCCAGGCTGATAAACAGCAAAGGGACCACCCGGGAATTGCCCCTGATGCCTAAAATTGATATAGCCGAAAAAATCTTAGATGAAATTTTAAAAATAAAGTGAATAATGAAATTGATGAGTTTATCAATATGCAAGGTGAAAAGAAATTTGCCGAAATAGTAATCCTGGAATATAATTTTGATAAAATATTTCACTACTGTATTCCCCGGGATTTAAAAGACCGGATATCCCTCGGCTCGAGAGTGACCATACCTTTCCGGGGTAAGGTGACTACAGGATGCGTAGTGGGATTTTTAGCCGAATCGGATATTAAGAATTTAAAAGACATCGCGCAAGTAACCGATAAAAAACCTCTCCTCACTCCCCGGGTAATCAGACTTACCCAATGGATTTCAAATTATTATCTCTGTTCCCGGGAAAAGACCTTGAATTACGTTATTCCCAAGACCCGCAAGGCCTGGCTTAAAAAATTCGATATAACCGATATTTTACCCCAAAAACCCAACCGGCTGCCCGAAGGTGATAAATCCCCGGATAAGGAAATTATATTTTCCGCAGAAGAATTAAAAGAAAAGCCCCCCTTAAAAGAGATAGAAAATATTATAAATAGTAAAAAATTTCAAACGATTCTAATCCGGGGGAACGATTTTAACAACCGGATGAAAATTTATCTAAGGTGTATCCGAAAGACTCTAAAAGAGGGGAGGCAGGCCATTATATTGGCTCCTACCGAATCTCATCTGTCGGAATTAGTCAGTTTGCTGGAAAAAGAATTTAAGGATAATATGGTAATCTTTGATGAAAAGATAGACCAGAAGGCCAAATATCAGAAATGGATTAAAATAAGAAATTCTCAGGTAAATATAGCCCTGGGGATGAGGTCGTCCATATTCGTGCCCTTTGACAGATTAGGATTGATTATCGCGGAGCGGGAACACAGCGGCCTGTACAAAGAAGAAAGGTCTCCCCGCTATAATGCCCGGGAAGTGGCTCTAAAGCGGGCAGAATTAGAGAACATCCCCCTCTTTCTGAGCAGTGAAACGCCGTCTGTGGAATCTTACTGGAATGTCCGGGAAAATAATTTTCTGGAGGCTGAGCTTACCACCGGAGAGGAAAGAGAAAACCTGTTAAAAAAAACCATAATAGACATGACCCGGGAAAAATCCAAAAAAAAGATAATAAGCTATAAACTTCAGCAAGCCATTTCCAAAAGTTTAAAGAACAAAAGGCAGGTCGTGCTTTTTTTAAACAAGAGGGGCTTCTCCAGTTTTATGATTTGCAGCCAGTGCGGACATATACCTAAATGCCCCGATTGCAGCACTTCCCTTTCTTATCATTTAAATATTCAAAAAAGGGCTCAGCTGATTTGCCATAACTGCGGGAGAAGGGCAAAAGTGACGGATGTTTGTGCTAAATGCGGCAGTAAAGAGATTCGCCCCCTGGGGATGGGAACCCAAAAATTAGAAAGTGAAATCAGGAAGATGTTCACCCGGGCAGAAATAAGGCGGCTAGATCGGGATTCGTTAATTAGAGATGATGATTATCGAAAAATCCTGGAAGAATTTAATCAGGGAAAAACCGATATATTGATAGGTACCCAGATGATCTTAAAGGGAGTAGATTTTAGCAATGTAGATTTAATAGGGATTATTTCCGCTGATACCCTGCTTAATCTGCCGGATTATCGTTCAGGGGAAAAGACCTTTCAGCTGCTTAACGAAGTTATTTCCTCTTTCAGGGAGATCAGCTTTCCCAAAGAAGTGATTATTCAGACCTTTAACCCCGAAGATCACTGTATAGTTGCCTTAAGAGAAGAGGATTATAACTATTTTTACCAAAAAGAAGTTGAATTACGGAAAGAACTGGATTATCCACCCTATACCCATATTATTAAAATCATGATCCTGGGAGAAGAGAAGGAGGCAGTTAAACAGAGGGCCGAATATCTAATCAGTTATTTGGAATCCCTCCGCAAAAATAAAGAGTCTGCGGAATTTAAATTGCTGGGTGCTGTAGATATGGTATTATGGAAATCAAGAAACAACTTTAAGGTACAATTTTTGATAAAAGTAAAAGAATTGGAAAGATTTAACAAGGCATTTAAGAAAAAATATGATAAAATGTTATCAAAGCATTTTGACCAAAAAAACAGATTGACTATCGATGTCGATCCGGTAAGGATGATATAGAGATTAAAATAAAGATTACACAGATTATTATAGGATGATTACACAGATGAGAAAGAGATTACACAGATTTAATCGGTGTAATCATCCTATAATCAGTGTAATCACTCTAAAAGTTATAGGAGAGTACAGATGGCAATATTAGAAATTAAAGAATACGGCGAACCCGTTTTAAGGGAAAAAGCAATACCGATTAAGGAAATTATCCCGGAAATATTGAATCTTATAAAAGATATGGCTGAGACTATGTATGCTGATTCCGGAGTAGGCCTTGCTGCCCCGCAAGTGGGGGTATCAAAAAGAATAATTCTCGTTGACGGAGAAGAAGATGGATTAATAGTATTGATAAATCCCATGATTATCCAAAGTGAAGGAGAAGTTGTAGAAGAAGAGGGATGTTTAAGTGTCCCCGGTATCTATAGCAAGGTCAAGCGTTTGTCAAAAGTAACGGTAAAAGCACTTAACGAGAACGGAGACTCGATTGAAATTACCAAAGAAGGTTTAATTGCCCGCGCTCTTCAGCATGAGATCGATCATTTAGACGGGATTTTATTTATTGATAGAATAGGTAGAATGGAAAGACAGATATTGTTAAATAAATTAAAAAAGAAAAAACAAAAAAATAGCGTTTAGCGTATAGCGGGTAGCGTATAAGAAAATAGTATATAGTATATAGTGAAGAAAAGAAAAGATAAAATTCAAGATATAGGTTATAAATGTAGGAGCACGATGCATCGTGACCGAAGGACTGAGGATGAAAAGTATGCTTAAGATTATTTTTATGGGAACGGCAGATTTTGGCAGCCCAGTTTTAGAGAAATTGGCTGACAACAAAGAAAACAGAATAGCAGTAATTACCCGGCCGGACCGTCCTCAGGGGCGTGGTAGAAAAATATTGCCCACTCCCATAAAAAAAATAGCCCCTGATAAGGGGCTGGAAGTATTTCAGCCGGAGAATATCAATGATGAGGAATCTATAAAGAGAATAAAAGAATTCAACCCGGATATTATCCTGGTAGTCGCTTATGGCCAGATTCTTTCCAGCAATATCTTGAATATTCCCAAAATAGGATGCATAAATATCCACGGCTCTCTCCTGCCCAAATATCGGGGTGCCGCTCCCATTAACCGGGCTGTTATAAACGGTGAAAAGGAGACTGGAATAACTTTTATGTTTATGAAGGAGAAAGTAGATGCCGGTGAAATTATCTTTCAGAAAAAGATAGATATTTTACCGGATGAGACCTGCGGGGAACTTTACTATAGATTATCTGATTTAAGCGCCAGGTCACTCCCTGAACTTTTAGAAAAAATAAAAAGCGGGAAAATAGAAAGAATATCCCAGGATAATAAATTGGCAACTTTTGCCCGTAAGATGAACAAAGAGGATGGGAAAATAGACTGGAGTAATAAGGGAGAAAAGGTTTATAATTTAATCAGAGGGACTATTCCCTACCCCGGTGCCTTTACCTATTACAATGGCAGAAAACTGAAAATTACCCGGGCAAGATTTCTGGATGATTATCAGGGTGAAGCGGACACAAGTTCCACCAAACCCGGAAGGGTAGTTAAAATCGAAAAAGATAGTATTTTTATCTCTACCGGGGATAAGGGTATTATAAAAATATTTAGGCTGATTCCTGCCGGCTCAAAAGAATTAACCACTGAGCAATTCGTCAACGGTTACCAGATTAAAGTAGGAGATGCATTAGGTTAGGAGGTTTTTATGTTTTTTTTCGACAGTACTATAATTATTTTAATACCGGCCATAATTTTAACCCTTTATGCCCAATACAGGGTTAAAACAACCTATTCAAAATATTCAAAAATATTAGCCAAAAACGGATTAAGTGGAAAGGAAACGGCTGAGGAACTGTTATTGCAAAAAAATTTAAATAATATCAAGATAGTACCGATAGAAGGCCGACTTTCTGACCACTATGACCCCAGGCAGAAAAAATTAGCCCTCTCTGAAGAAATATATTATGGTAAATCAATAGCTGCCCAGGGAATTGTAGCCCACGAAATCGGTCATGCCCTTCAGGATGCCAAAGATTATTTTCCGCTCTCCCTTCGCAGTAATCTGGTACCGGTCACCAATATCGGTTCCCGTATGGCGGTCCCTCTGTTTTTAATCGGTTTTATCTTCAGTTTTCCCGCCCTGATGGATATCGGCATTATCGCCTTTTCCTTAGCAGTCATGTTTCAGTTAGTCACTTTACCGGTCGAATTTGATGCCAGCAAGAGAGCGGTGAACCTGTTGGTTGGAGCAAATATTGTTTCAGATACAGAGGAAATTAATTCGGTTAAAAAAGTTTTAAGCGCCGCGGCATTAACTTACGTGGCTGCTGCCTCGGTAGCAGTCTTTCAGCTGTTACGGCTTATAGTACTGAGAAATAGAAGATAGAAGGG
>DAOUWX010000074.1 GCA_030666935.1 Atribacterota bacterium
AGGATAACAATTGTAGTAAAAAGAAGATAATATTAGGGGAAAATGGATTGAGCTTACTTTTATACCGATATCTTTCCCTAAAATCTCTTTGGCAAAATCTGTGGTGGTTTCTAAAATATCCTGGGGCATCAGTTCGGCATAATTTATTCCACAATCTTTGATTATCTTAAGCGCTTCTATAGTATCCCTGGGGTATAAACCTGCTGTTGAAAATGAAATTTTCATCTATTTTATCCCTTCTTATCTTTATGTGTACATAGACTTTTAGAATAGACAACCACCTTATACAGTATCGAGTATCGAGTTAAGAAAAAGAACTACCCCATTAAAGTTTACACTAACTTTAATGATAAGATAAAATTATCCCTCTATAAAGTGATTGTCTATATTTTACCACTTGTTAATATAGCTACCAAATCTACTGCAGCATATCATCAGTCATAATTTCTGCCGCCTCTTTTAATGCTTCTTCGGGAGTTAGAGCTTCTCTTTCCACTTTATCTATCATTTCATAAAAAGTTCTGTCTAAGGTTCCCATCGCCGAAAAATGTTCATAATTTTGTACATATTTTAACTGCTCAAAGGCTGCCTTATACTCAGGTTTTTCCTGGAAAAGCTTTTGAATTATTATTGTTTTTAAAGCACTTCCAGTGGTAGGAATATAACCGGTGTTAGCACACCATTCGGCAATATTCTCTGAACTTAAGAGCCATTCGATAAACTTCCAGGTGGCCTCTTCTTTCTCTGGAGTGGAAGGGAATAAAGCGGCTGTAGCTCCACCCATAGTTATTGCATAAGTCTTATTTTTAGGTATAAATGCTGTACCAAATTCAAAATCCAGTTGTCCATGCCATTTTCCGAGCCTGGTTGAACTACCCAGATATATTCCTAAATTCCCTGCTAAAAAATGTTTCTCGGCCAAATCATGTAGGCCTACCGGCATTATCCCTTCATCAGTCAAGCTCTTCCAGTATTCTAATGCTTCAACCCCTTCGGGAGAATTAAACATCACTTCGGTTGAATCTTCATTCATAATTTTGCCACCATTTTGTAGTATAAAAGCCTTAAATAACCAATCAATATTTTTAATGTTCAATCCCCAGGTATCTATACTGCCATCATTATCAGTATCGAGAGTAAGTTTCTTGCCATATTCCATTAATTCCTCCCAGGTTTGCGGGGGTTTTTCCGGGTCAAGTCCAACTTTTTCAAATAGACCTTTGTTGTAATAGAGAATCGGAGTGCTGATATTAAAAGGAAGGACACAGATTTTTCCTTGATATTTTGAATAATCTAAGGTTCCCGGGTAAAATTTGCCTAAATTAAAATCATATTTCTCGATATAATCTAAAATTTTATAGTTTTCGTAGGCACCGGTAAAAAGAGGTCCTGCCGGAATAATCCCACCCTGAGGCAAGGTATCACTGGCTACCGCTGCGATAACTTTATTGGCGGTAGCGCCATAGTTCCCTGAATAAATTCCATTAACCTCTACCTCATCTTGTAACTGATTAAACTCTTCAATTAATCCTGCAAACACTTGACCCGAGTTTCCACCTAAGGCATACCAAAAATCAATTTTTACTTCAGATGCAAAAACAGATAAACACATACTAAACACCATAATTGTAAAAATTACAACAATTAATAATTTTCTCATTATAAAATTCCTCCTAATTTTTTATATTAATTTAATCAAAAGATGTCCTTACTTGTAATCTACCCACCAGCTCTTATCCTTTCAGACCGGTTAAAGTAATTCCTTTAATGAACTGCTTTTCAGATAAGAAGAATATTATCAAAACTGGAGCTATAGTCATCACCGCTGCAGCCATCAATAAATGATACTCACCACCTCCTTCACTAATCAGATATTTCAATCCTATCGGTAAAGTCCTCATTTCGTCTCTATTTATTATTATCAAGGGCCAAATATAGCTTCTCCATTCCAATAAGAAAGAGAAAAGAGCTATTGCCCCAATAGCTGGCTTAGAAAGGGGGATCACTATTTTAAAAAGAAAGGTAAAATGCCCACAACCATCTATTTTAGCTGCATCTTCCAACTCCTTGGGAATAGTATAGAAAAACTGTCTTAAAAAAAAGATAGAAAATGCATTGAAAAGTATGGGAATAATCAATCCCTGATAACTATCCAGCCATTTTAAATTTGCAACAATTAAGAATTTTGGAATTAAGGTAACCTGGGGAGGCATTATTAGAGTGCCTAAATACAACATAAAAAGAACATTTTTGCCTGGAAACTTTAATCTTGCAAAGGCGAAAGCAGCAAGAACAGATACAAATATCTGCAAAAGAGTAGAAGATGTCGCCACGAAAATACTATTTAGATAGTACCTTAAGAAAGGAATCATATCAAGGACTTCCTTATAATTGGTGAATATCCATTTCTTGGGAAATATTTTTGGCGGGTAAGTATAGATATCAGAAATTCCCTTAAACGAAGAGATAAACATCCAGATAAAAGGAAAAAACATTAAAAACCCAAAAAATATTAAAATAATATAGATATAAAGTTTAGAAGAATTTTCTTTCATTTTTTAATTTCCTTAAATATAGTTATTTCGAAAATAATCTTTCTATATTTTATGTATAATGAACTCTCTTTTCACCAATTCTTTTTTGTACAAAAGTAATAGCTAAAACCCCTAAAAATAAAATCATTGCCGCTGCGGAAGCCCTTCCGATTTTGTACCCTTCAAAGGCTTGTTGATAGATATAAAAAACCATAACTCCCGTACTGTATAATGGACCCCCCCTTGGGGTCATAACTGATATCTGAGTGAATACTTTAAAAGAATTGATGATACTTATTAATACTACAAAATAGGTTACAGGAGAAAGCAGGGGCAAAGTTATATGTTTAAATTTTTTCCAATTGCTGGCACCATCAATGTCTGCTGCTTCGTAATAAGATTCAGGAATATTCTGGAGCCCGGCAAGAAAAATAACAATATTATAACCAAGCCCTTTCCAAACCGACATTATAATTATTGCCGGCATAGCCCAGTTCGGATCATGGAGCCATCTCAAGGGCGATAAACCTATTATTTTAAAAATATAATTTAAAAGTCCGAATTCTGGGTCATAAAACCACAACCAAATCGCACTTACCGCTACCATCGAGGTAATCACCGGAGCAAAGTATATGGCTCTGAAAAATCTTAATCCCCTAATCTTTTTATCCAGCAAAATGGCAAAAAATAGAGAAAAAATTATATCAAAAGGTATTTTGAGTGCGCTAAAATAAAGAGTATTCGATATGGATTTGAGAAATTTAGGATTTTTAAAAAGATAAATATAATTGGCAAAACCTAAAAATTCTTTTGTTGTAGATATTAAATCCCATTTTGTAAAACTTAGATATACCACCATAATTATGGGAATAATCACAAAAACCATCCCAATAACCAAAGAAGGGAATAAACAGATCAGAGCAGTATAAAATTCATTTCGATTTGTTTTCTTGGAAAAGTATTTCTTAAGTCCCATTCTTTACCCTCTTACCATCTTTATCAATCTTTTAAAATTGCTTTATCGCCCACAATCCTTTGACTATTCTATCTACTTGTAAATTGTTTATCTCTGATATCTTATAAAAGAGTTTTTTCTCTTTAGAAGGAAATCCGCTAAAACCGTAAAAGGTTCCATAGACAGACCCTAACAAACCTGCTATTGTATCGGTATCTCCTCCTAAATTTACCGAAATCCAAAATGCTTTAGAAAATTCTTGGCTGTACTTATAAAAAAGAGAGAAGACCACCGGGATAATCTGTTCGGAAAACATATCTGTCCCGGTTATATTATATAATATTTCAGACACTTTTTGGGAGCTTTTAACCTCTTTAATTAAATTTATAGTATAGACTATTCTCTGCCAGACCGAAGAGGAACAATATTGCAATCCCTTAGTCTGACCTATTTTAGCACCATATATAGCTGCATCAATAATTTTTTTAGGTGTAGCTTTTTGATTAAAACATTCGGAAATAGCTGCTGCCAGAGAAGTAGCCCCGGCGATTGCTTTAGAAACCGAATGAGTAGGATAACTGGAAATAACTGCGTCATCTATAGCTTTTTTGATATTGCCCGCTTGAACTATTCCTACTGGAATTACTCTCATGGCAGCTCCGATAGTATTGCCTTCATTGCCGGTTTTTAGATAATCTTCACCGTTTTTAAGTCTTGTTAAGGCTTTTTTAGAGGAAGGGCCTATATAACTTTTATTAAATGCATCTTTCTCTTCTACCCACCTAAGCATAGATCTCTTAACCGTTTCGTAAGTCAAACCTTTGTCTTTAATCATCTCTTCTGCCAGATAGAGAGCCTGCTCGCTATCATCTGTAATACTTCCGTATTTTAAACTTTTATGAGGATGAAAATCCTTTACCGAAACTAAAGTGGAAATCTTCCCAAACTCTTTTTTAATCATCTCCGGAGGTAAAAATTCCACCGGCATCCCTACCGCATCACCGAGTATGAGCCCGGCAAAAGCACCAAAGGCTTTATCAAAAAAAACATCATAGTTCATTTAGACTTCCTCGAATCTTTAAGATCATAGAACCTGCCTTGCATCTTAATAAAATTTTTATATTTTTTTCCATAAAATAATTTTTTTCCTTTTTCAGGTTTAAACACCGCCTCAATTTTAATCAAACCATTAACAAATTTTTTAAATTCAGCATCACCAAAATTAGATAAAAACTTTACTGCTAAAAATATATTACCCACCACTGCAGATTGTAGATAATTTACTCTTCTCAGACTTAAATTGTAAATATTAGATTTTAACTGATTCCAGCTGTTAGAAAGGGCGGTCTGCCCTGAAATAGATATCCAGTCGTTTTCCACCTTTAGAATATCTATATTTTGTTTAATTGCAAAGGCTACTCCCTCCACAACAACTTTCAAAAAGTCATTAAAATCAGTTTTTAAATCTATACCATAAAAAGCCGATCTTATTTCCTCCAACCAGAGCGGGTTCCTTGCCCCTAGAAGATAAGGAAAAAATAGCAGGTCATTATCGTTTTTTTGATTTTTATCAACCTTTTCAAAAATAGCTTGTTCATCAATTTTAAATGTGTCTTTCAACCACTTAAGGGTAATTCCCCCGCAGGACATCGCTAATATCTTTATAGATTGGTCTTTAAAAAAATAAGGTATCTCTGAGCTATCTTTTTCAATAATTTTGAAGACACAGGTAGTAGTTCCGCCGATCTCTCCAGCCTCACCTATATCCACTGCTCCCATTCCCAATGCAGCTACAAAAGCATCTATAGAACCGCATAGAACGACACACTTTCCTTTAATTTCGAAATATTTTTTTACATTATCATCAAGGAAGCCTACAGGTTCAGAAGGCTGTAAGATATCTTGAAATTCTTTTGTAAATTCTCCCAAGGAAGGCTCTTTTTTTAAATTATAATAGGTTATAAAATCGGTTGATATCCTGGAAGTTAAAAGAAAATTTATATAATCTTTATAAGGTAAAATATGTTTTATCTTAAAACCAGATTTTAAAATTCCTGATATAGTCTCTCCCAAATTATTATTATGCCAGTAAAAACTTTTATCAAAAGGGCGATAATGTTCATCTAAAAATTTATAAGCAGGAAAGATGCTGTCTATCACTATCGCTTCGATTTGTTTTATATTATGCTCACTCTTTATTTTTTCAATAATCTTCTTTATGGAGGAGAGAGGATCATTAAAATAAGAATTATCTTTAGAAGTATAAAAAAATATTTTATCCTCCAGATAAAATCCTGCTTTTAAGCTGCTGGTACCAAAATCGAGTGACAATATCTTCAAAAATTAATTACCGCCTTTATCACTTTTTTTTCATAAATATCATAAAAAACTTTTTTTATGTCTTTTAGTTCATATCTTTGAGTAATAAGCTTTTCAAAAAGTTCGGGAGAACTCGAGATCATTTCATAAGCGTCCCTAAAATGTTTTGAAGAAAATCCAAAATTACCTATTAAATCAATTTCCTTATAATGAATCAAAAATGGATTAATTTTTAAAACCGAATCTTTGGGTAATCCGCCAAAAATTTCCACTGCCCCTCCCTCTTTTACGTACAAAAAAGCTTCTTCTATAATTTGGGGAATCGCTAAAGCCACAATTACCGCATCCATTCCTCTTGAATTGGTGTAATTTTTTACAAATTTGCCTAAATCAGTCTCTTTGGATGAAATTACCTTTATGCCTAATCTCTTGGCAAATTCTAATCTTTCTTCTGAAATCTCAGATATAACCGGCTCGCAACTTAGTTGTTTTAATGCCAAAGATACGAGCAAACCCATAGGCCCTCCACCAATTACTAATATCTTTTTATCTTTGACCTTGAATTTCAATCTCTGGATACCATTTAGGCTGCAAGCAAGGGGCTCAACTAAAGTTGCAACCTCAAAAGAAATTTTACCATTTAGCGGGATAATTCCCTTTTGCACAATTTTGTCAGGAATTTTGAGGTATTCCGAAAAAGCTCCTTCAACAAAACTTTTATTCTTGCATATCTCCCCTAATTTGTTCTTACAATTATCGCAATTACCGCATTCGATATAAGGAGCGCAAACTACTCTCTCTCCCGGTCTGAACCTGCTGATATCTTTTCCTACCCGGTCAATAATTCCAGAAAACTCATGACCCAATACGCAGGGAGGAGTAAATAGAGGGTGTCCTTTAAAAAAAGTTTTTACATCTGTTCCGCAAATTGCAGCGGATTTTACTTTTAATAAGATTTCATCCCGGGAAATCTCGGGGATATCTCTCTCTTCAATATCTATTTTATCAATACCCTTATATACTGCTGAAAGCATTAAATTATCTCCCTAATTGCTCTTTGTATGAACCATTTTTACAAGATTTTCTACCGTATTTTGAGGATTTTCTGAGGAAAAGATATTCCGGCCAAAAGCAAAACCCTTTGCTCCTTTTTGCAAGGCTTTTTTGGTTATATCTTTTATATTATCTGTTTTAGGTCCTCCGGCAATAATTACCGGGACTTTTGCTGCTGAAATAATTCTCTCAAAATCATCCCCACTATAATAGGTTTTTATAACATCTGCTCCCAATTCAAAAGCAACCCTACTTCCAAGAGCCAACTCTTTAGTAACCGGTTCTTTAGAAATTGCCGATAGCACTTCTACTAAAAGAGGAATCTGTAATCTATCACATTCCTTCACGCACCTGCTTATAGAACCAATCATCTCATTTTCTCTTTTAGAACCGAGTATCAACATCATTACCACCATATCAGCCCCTACACTTACCGCATAATCAACATCATATAAGAGACTATGAAAATCACTTTCTTTGCTATAGGCGGTAGCACCTCCGGTAATTCTAACTATAAGACCGGTCTTTCTAAAAATATCTTTTTTTAGAATCTTTACCACACCCGGATTTAAGAGGAGGGCATCGATTCCTCCTTTAACTGTTTCTTCGATGATCTTTATTGGGTCTTTCGGATATTCTACTGTGCCAAAATGTTGGCCATGATCATAAGCAAAAACACCAACTTTTCCATCCCTTCGGAAAATTCTGGAAAGACGAAGCTCTTTACCTGTCAAAAGTATCACCTCTTTTTATATTTTATTTTCAAATTTTCTACCCTCATCATTAAAGGGACGGCTTCTTCTCAATTCAAAGTAAAATTTACATCTATCAGCATTACATATACTTTGCGACCATTCAATAATATTATTATTAATATCGTAACTTATTCTCTCCATCAATAAACCGGCAGATCCGACCGGTATCTCCAGATACTTACTTTCGATAGGATTAATTAATATTGCCTGGATAATCTCTTTTCCATATTCAAGCTGAATATTATATTTATTTTCCAAAATTGCATAAATTGATTTATTGTTAAGATCCATACTGATTAGATTTTGGCAATATTTTTCCGGAAAATAATTCTTTTCAAAAATCCAGGGTTCTTTATTACCATACCTTATTCTCTCTATATAATAGATATATTCACCAATGTTAACATTCAACTTTTCAGAAATAGATTTAGTGGCCAAGATTCTTTCTTTCCTGATAATTTTGGTTGAGTGTTCAAATCCCTGTTTCC
>DAOUWX010000188.1 GCA_030666935.1 Atribacterota bacterium
AGTTCCTCCGAAAACAGAGGCTTTAAGTTCAAATAACGCTGCAAATAAACGGGCAGCAAAAACAGGTATATGTCTTTTGGGAACCGGGACTTGGAGTATATCTGCTACCATTTCCACCAATTCGGTCATTTTAACTGAAGTATTATCGCCAATGATACAAAGGTACATTTATTATATCAATGTCTTATACATTAAAAACTAATAAAAAAGCCCGCTCTTACTGCGAACGGGCTTTTTTATAAAGTTAGTTCATATCACTCTGATTTTTCTGGTATTGAGCTTAGAATATCCTCTAATTTAACTCCTTCCTTTGCCAATTGCATCTTGCGTATTAAATAAATAACTGTCCCTATTGCCATCCAGACTATCGTCCACACCATAGCCATTGGCTCTTGTAATGCCATGAAGATAATGGAAACTACTATGGCAATTATAGGCAGTATGTAGTTCCAGACTCCTTTAAGCTTAAACGGCGCTTTTGCGTAGAGTTCCGGTCTATTTCGAGGGAGCAATATTGTAGCTATCATCACAGCCACATATCCAAAGAGGAATGAGAGATTCGCAGTATAACAAGCAAATATAAGTCCTTTTCCGGAGAACACGAATATCAAAGCAACCACTACGGTTGCGGTTAGTGCATATACTGGAGTACCGTAGCGCTTATTCAAGGAACCGAATCCTTCAGGAATCGCTCTGTCTCGCCCTAGAGTTAAGGCCATGCGGGATGACGCTATCTGGAAAGCATTCTGTGAAGTGGCAAGAGCCATCATAACTACAAACAGGAAGATGGTTGCACCACCTATTGGTAATACAATCTTAGCGGCATCGTAGATTGGCGTTGACGAAAGAGCCTGCTCTGACCATAACAAATTACCTGAAGCGGCAATAGACATAAGTATATATAGAATAAAACAGATTACTATGGCTATTACCATTCCCAGGGGGACATTCCTGCCAGGATTTTTTACCTCGTCACCAATTTCAGCGGCGCAAGTAAACCCTACATATGCAAAAAAGAGCAAAGCGGCAGCGTGTATTGTTCCGCTGAAGCCAAAAGGTTGCATCGGTTTCATGTAATCTGCATTTATACTGGTCAGTCCCTTTAAGCTAAATGTGAGAAGCCCGAGTACAAGTATGATGAACATCACCGTCTGAGTGGTGGATGATACCTTGATACCCAGTACATTCAAGACGTAAAAAATGGCGATAAATGCCACCATTAACACTTCTGCAGGAATCGCTGGCACTACAGTCTGGATATGGTCTGAAAAGGCTATAGCGGTTATGGCTACCGGTGTAATGTACGCAAGCCATCTAGTCCATCCTGACAAAAATCCTATGAAAGGAGAATAGACTCTACTAGGGTAGTAGTATGTACCTCCCTCCATAGGCATAGCAGAACCTACAGCGGCATAGCTGATGGCCACAATTATTAAAGGTATTCCGATGACGAGATATGCCAACCAGACAGCAGGACCACAAAGTTTCGAAGCCCCACCCGCAAGAACCATTGGCCCTGCGCCTATTACCGATCCCGCAGCTATGGCTATAACTCCAAATAATCCTACATCTCTTTTAAGTGAACTATTTTCCTTTTTCATAATTTCTCTCCTTTTTAATTTCTTAATATAATAAAATTTATTCCTTTATATTTTTGCCTACTTCACCTCCTTTATTGCTTAGATTTCTCTCAAGGTAAATTGATAGTATCTCCAGCATGTATTTCTCTGAACTCATCCTTGAATGCCAATGCCATTTTCGCTGTGGGGATAAAACCAGTACAGTGCATAGGAGCAATCCATCTTGGTTTGAATTTTTTAAATTCTTCGATAGTAAGATTTATTCTTTTCTCTCCAGCTTGCAAAAGGTGGAATCCACCAATTACACCTTCTAATTTATCCACACCTGAGATTTTTATAGAGTGCTTTATAATATTAATCGGACCAGCATGTCCACAACCAGTTATAATTACGATACCTTTATCCCCTAAATTAATCACCACAGAATAATCATCTTTCAACTCATCTGGAACGAGATTACCTTCGGCATCTATAGTGAAGCACGAGACACCACCAGCTTCCTCGAAATCAGTGGATTTTTCAACTTCTCCGGTTATCATAAAACCAGGAATTGTTTCAATAGCTGATTTTGTAAGGACAAAATATCCTCCAAGTTGCTCTATATTTTCTCTTCTATTTTCAGCGACCATCGCATAGTTCATGAATTCAGGCTTTAAAGTAAAATTAGGTCTAAATATATCGGGGTGTCCAAAGATGGGGACTTCATGCCCAATCTCAGATATAACACCGGCTAAACCTGCAGTGTGATCAAAATGACAATGCGATAAAACTATCATATCTACATCTGAAAGCTTAAGATTAAGCTTTTTCGCATTATAGATAACCGATTCGGCCACTGGCCCAACGTCGAAAAGAATATTTCTGTGAATATCCCCTGAGGTCACTTCAAGCCAGAAAGAGATACCATTACAGCCCTTAAGATAGGAATCATATTTAGGTGAATTTTCTATTAAAGAAACGATCCTTAAATTATCCACAGTACCTATTTTTTGTTCCATTATTTATATATAGCTCCTCCTTCCTTAATTTTTAAAATATTTTTTGTATTTATAAATACTAAAATACGTTTTTTTAATTTCTATCTCGTCACCTCCTTTTTTATTATTAGATTTCTTTGTTGAGCATTAATTCCGTAGCATTGGTTAATTTTTAATCTATAGATATAAATATAAAAATAAATTTATAAAATTTATAAATATAATTCATAATAAATTCCTACGGGTATACCAGTGCGTATTATTCCCTTTGGTTTAATAAAATAAATAGAGTAAGCGAATTGGGAATTTCCCTTCGCTGTTTTTTAATATTAATTTTTAATTATTATTACTAAATACTACGCTTATTTAAAAAGTCCTTCTTTTTTTTAAAAAGTTGTATTTTATTTAAAATATAAACTTATAATATGTATAGTCAAAAAGTATGTTTTGCCTACAACTTGTTATATTTATCCAATTACCCACCCATTTAACTCATCACTATCTCGTGCAAAATTGTGATTCTACCGTTCTATTTTTTCATTTCATTTTAGATTTGAAATAGGGGTTATTCTGATATATGTTTTAGTTTTATTTAAAAAAAGATAATAAAGAAAGGAATGTATTATTGTATGAAGCAATGGAGATTAAAAATTTAAAGAATTAGGATATGTCTTATTATGTTCTGGATATCTGAGAAGAACATTACTCTCCTTGTTTCTTACTGCTGTAGAAAGATGCTGTGAAGAAATACGGGGTGCTAGATTATGGTGAAGGAAGTGCGAGATTGCTTAGTTCCTTTAAGAGGATTGGCTGATGAAAAATATAGACACTTTAAAATTTCTATAGTCTCGATAACAGTCCTTTTGCCTGAAAGCTTAGATATGTTTAGTATTTTCATACAGGTATTAATATTAAGTTTATTTAAAGTATATACCACTTTTGATCTATTTCATGTTACTTGTTTTACCATCTTCCTCGTCTTTGATTATTTGGCTTTAATTCACTTATAGAATTACAGTAAGAACACAACCTGTGATAATGGGAGCTAATGTAATAATTAGCACGTTTAAATAGGGATATTTTTTCATGAAGATTTACTTTTTTTATTTTTTTATCGTAAGATTGAAGTTTTGATTTAAATAATTTCAATAAATTCAAGAAACATCGCCTCCTTTTATTACTTAAGGTGGGTTGCTACTATAGGAATGTTTCTGTTTGTTTAGAGAATACAAACTTGAGAAGAATAAAAAAACTGCCCACCTTTTTTATCTTTGTAAAATAAAAAAAATCGGCAGTTTGGCGGTCATGTCACTAAAAATGATTTAGACCCAAGACTTTGCGGCCTATCCTTTCGGATAGTGTACCTTTCTCAACTTTTCCTGGAATATTACTTTAATACTTCACCTTCCTGTTAAAAATATTTTATAAATTATTTTAGTAATTTTTTATTGTGTATACTCTATACGACATAGATTTTAAAAATCCTTCTTTTTTTTGAAAATATTTTAAAATAATTCAATGTTTATAAATAATGCATTATAAAATAAGCTTTTTATGGGCTTGATGAATTGAGCCCCTACATTAGAAAAAAAATAAAAGATAAGAAAATAATGAGATTGCCGCGTCGCTACGCTCCTCGCAATGACAGAGGGATAGATTCCCACTTTCGTGGGAATGACAGAAAGGAAAGCGGGAACGACATAGGGAATAACCAGTAATGAAAAAAAGAAGACGGGGTTAGTAAATTGAACCACTACTTCACCCCCACCTTAATCCTCCCCCCTCAAGGGGGAGG
>DAOUWX010000173.1 GCA_030666935.1 Atribacterota bacterium
ATGTAGCTTTGGGACATATCCATAAATTTCAGGACTTAAATCTTAACAATCATCCTCCGGTAGTCTATCCGGGGAGTATTGAAAGAATAAATTTTGGTGAGGAGAAGGATGACAAAGGGATTTGTTTGGTAAATATAGAAAAAGGTAAAACTTCTTATGAGTTTATTCCTCTCCCTGCCCGAAAATTTATTACCATAGATGTGGCAATTAGAGAAGAGCAAGACCCCACTAACACTTTGTTAGAAGAAATTGAAAAATATGATTTATCCGAGTCAGTGGTGAGGGTATTTTATACTATGCCCGTAGAGAGGGAAGACTTACTGGATTTTAAAAAGATAAATTCTGCTTTGGAAGGAGCCTTTTTAGTAACCGCTATTGCCAAAAAATCTAAACCGGTGGAGCGGATTAAGAGGGCAGAAATTTCAGAAGATTTAGGGATGTTGGAAGCCATGGATAAATATATTCAGAATAGTCCTGAATTAGTTCCTTTGTCTGAGGAATTGAAAACTTACGCTCAAGAGTTAGAGAAAGAATTAGAAGGAAATGTATAAAATAGAAAGGATTAAAAATTGATACCGGTAAAATTAGCCCTGAAAAATTTTTTAAGTTATGGGGAAGATGTCCCCCCTCTTGATTTTACCCAGTTCCATATCGCCTGTCTTTCGGGTAATAATGGTCAGGGTAAATCCGCTCTTCTGGATGCTTTAACCTGGGCAGTGTGGGGAGAAGGAAGGAAAGCCAGTCAGGAGAAAAAAGCTGATAACAGTCTTCTGCGGATAGGTCAGAAAGATATGCAGGTAGAATTTGTATTTGACCTGGAAGGAGATAGATATCGAATTATCAGAAATTATTCTCTTACCGGGAAAAGTTCCCGCTCCGGTTTAGAATTTCAGGTTTTTAATCAAGAAGATAACGAATATATTTCTCTCACCGGTCCGTCCATTCGGAAAACCCAGGGGAAAATTACCAAAATTCTAAGGATAGATTATCAAACCTTTATCAATTCCGCTTTCATCCTTCAGGGTCGGATAGATGAATTTAGCCGAAAGAGCGCCCGGGAAAGAAAGGAAATCTTATCCGAGATTTTAGGTCTTTCCCGTTATGATGAACTGGCTAATCTGGCCAAGTCTCATCTTAGAGAAGTTAATAATATTATAATGACCAAAGAAAGCAGATTGGAATATATCTATCAGGAAACGGCCAACCTTGATTATTATAAAGAGAAGATAAAGGAATTGTCAGAAAATCATAAAGAGATTTCCCGGAAGATAAAGACAGAAGAAGCAAAAGTGGGCAAATTAAAAGAGGATATTAATATCCTAAAACATAAAAGCGAACAATGCGCAGAATTGGAAAGCCGAATAGAACAATATAGGCAGGAGATTGTGCGGGGGCAAAAACAGATTGAATTAAGAAAAAAAGAAATTGTAGATTGCCAGAGGATAATTTCCCAAAAAGAAAAAGTTTTAAATGATTTTAAAAATTATCAGAAATTTAATACCGAAAATAATGAATTTAGCCGAAAGCTCCAACAAATCAGGAAAATAGAAGAAGAAAAAGTCCTTACCGAAAGGAAGATAGAAAGTGAGCGAGCAGACTTAGAAGTAGAAGTTAGAAATAAAAATGACAGATACAAAGATTTAAAGATTAGAGCTGAGCAGGACATAAAAAACAAGACTAAAGTTTTGGAATTAGAAAAAAAGATGAAAGAGATAAAATCACTCGACGGGCAGAGTGAAGAAATTCGCCAAAAAGGCAGCGAACTTAAGGTAGAAATAAACAGCATTAAAGATCAGATAGAAAGAATAGAAAAAGATAACAAAGATGATCAAGAAAAACTGCGTCTGTTAAGAGAGAATCCGGAGGGAGAATGCCCTTTGTGTGAGACAAAATTAAATGCGGACAGAAAGACAAAGATTGAGGATAATATAAATAAAGAAATAAGTTTAAATATTAATAAGATAGAGAAATTAAAAAAAGAGTCTGAGGAATCGAGTAAACAGAAAGATAGATTGGCGAAAAAATGGAAAGAGATTAATCAAGAATTAAAAGATAAAGATGTCTGGCAACAGAAGTTAAGCAAGGCACATTTTGAATGCAAGGAGTCTACACAAGCAGGGAAACTGATGGTTGGCTTGCAGGAAGAAATTAAAAAATTAGAAAAAACTATCTGTGAGAAAAATTACGCTTCAGAGGAACAGAAAAGATTAAAAGAGATTGAAGAACAAATTAAAAATATTGGCTACGATGAAGTAAGACACCGCAAGCTTAACCGTAAGATTGAAGATTTGCGCAATGCTCCTCTGGAAAAAGCAAAATTAGAAGAGGCAGAGAAGAAGATTGATTCTTTTAGAGATGGACTATCCGAATTAAAAGAAAATCATCAACAGAAAGAATTAAATTTAGAAGATTTGGAGAAGAAGAAAGAAAAAGTAAGAATAGAATTAAAAGAACTTCCTTCCCTGAAAGAAAAATTAGCTCAAGAGGAACAGGTGTTAAATTCTGAGCAGACTCTCAGAGATAAAATTTTAGAAGAAAGGGGAGGATATCAAAGTAAATTTGACCAGTGTCTTAAATTGGGAAAAGAGAAGAAAGAGATAGGTAAAGAATTGGGAAAAAGCAAGAAAGAGGGGAGTATTTACGAGAAACTGATTTTGGCTTTTGGAAAGAATGGGATTCAAGCTCTGATTATCGAAAATGCCTTACCGGAAATCGAAGAAGAGGCTAATGACCTGTTGGCTAAATTAACTAATAATAGCACCCAGATTTCTATCGAGTCTCTCCGTGATTTAAAGAGCGGAGGGATAAAAGAGACCCTGGATATCAAGATAAGTGATGAGTTAGGTATTCGAGATTACGAGCTGTATAGCGGGGGAGAGGCCTTTCGGATAGATTTTTCTTTAAGGATAGCCCTATCCAAGTTGCTGACCAGGAGGGCAGGGACTAAATTAAGGACTCTAGTTATGGATGAAGGATTTGGTACTCAGGACGAAGAAGGCATAGATAATCTGGTACAGGCTATCCAATCTATAAGAGACGATTTTGATAAAATATTAGTCATCACTCATCTGGAATCATTAAAGGTCGCCTTCCCGGTAAGAATCGAGGTGACCAAGCTTCCTGAGATCGGTTCCCGATTCGAGATTATAAAAAATTAAAAAAATATAATATTTTAAGCAGGAATTTGTCAGGTAATGTTGAATATATTAATATACAGGAAGTTTAAGTCTATAAAATCATCGCGAACGACCGCAGGGAATACTTTGTCAAAGGACCGTCCCTTGACAAAGTTAAAAGAAGGAGGTGAAGGAAGAATTTAGTTAATAAGAAATAAGAAGAAAGTTACGATATTAAATTTTAAGGAGGTTTGTATCTATGAAAAAGTTATTTACCATTTTTCTTTTTGTACTTCTTCTATCGATGACAGTTAATTCTGTTCCCGCCATGGAAATTACTTTCTGGACTCATGAAGACCCCAATAGAACTGAAATTGAAAACAGGTATATTGAGGAATTTGAGAAGGCTAATCCAGGAGTTACCATCAAGAGAGTCACCAGTGGTTCAGGTCAAATTCAAGAACTACTTCTTACTGCTTTTGCGGCTAATCAAGGACCGGATATTTTCAATATGTCTATCGAAGATGAATATGCTTATATAGTAAATGAGCGTCTTGCTCCTGTTGACTTTGAAGCTGCCGGTTATTCCAGTCTTCAGGCAGTTTATGATGCTTATATTTCGGGAGTATTAGACCCGGCTACCTATAAAGGCCAACTTTACGGTCTTCCTCTCGAACTAACCAACTGGTGTATTTATCTTAATAAAAAAGTATTTAAAGATGTTGGACTTAATGCGGAGAAAGATTATCCCAAGACCTGGGAGGAAATGGTAGAAGTATCAGACAAGATAGCCGTCCGTGAGGGAGAAATACTTAACAGAAGAGGATTTGACTTCAGATATCCTTATTATCTTGTTTCTATGGTTCCCATGGTCGAACAACTGGGTGGAAAATTAATCAGTGATGATGGCAAGACAGCAATAGTCAACGACGAAGCCTGGCTTAAATTCCTAAAATTTATGCAGGGGTGGGGTCCAAGTGGTAAAAATCTTGGTTCACCTACTTATACTAATGCTAGAAAGCTTTTTAATAAGGATAATAATGATATGGGTATGTGTCTTACCGGTCTTTACCAACAGGGAAGAATCAGGAGTGATAACCTTGATTTCTACAACAGTGGGGAATGGATGGTCATACCCTTCCCGATATTTGAAAACGCAGTGAAAGATGTTCCTGCAGCTTACTATGGACATTATTATATGGTCAACGGACAGAAACCGAAAGAAAATCAGCAAATGGCCTGGAAATTTATTGCCTATATGCTCAGCCATTCGGAAGAATATCTGACCAAAGTCAATATTGTCCAGCCTACAGTTGAACTTATGAATTCAGGAACATATAAGTCTATGCCTTACTCTGATGTGTTTACAAATGATATGGCAAAAGGGCATATCGTATACTATGGTGAAAATAGTGCAAAAATTCAGTCACATATCAGGGAAGCAGTAGAATCAGTAATGTTAGCCGGTGTCTCACCGGAGGATGCATTGAAAACATTGAAGAGGAAAG
>DAOUWX010000056.1 GCA_030666935.1 Atribacterota bacterium
CATGGAGCAGAAAATTTATATTGAAATGATGAAAGCATTGGGAGCTAATCCTACTCCTATGGCTTTTGGAGAATTATTTACTGCGCTACAACAGGGAACAGTAGATGGACAGGAAAATCCAGTATCACATATATGGACTAAAAGGTTTTTTGAAGTACAAAAATATATTTCACTAACCGGGCATGTTTATGCTGCTGAACCATTAATAATTAGTATGATAACCTGGAATAAATTACCGGTAAATGCTCAAGCAGCAATAATACTTAGTGCAGCCGAAGCAAAGAGCTGGCATCGTGCTCAGTGTGTTGCGTCAGATAATGATATGTGGAAAAAAGTAATAGATAGCGGTCTTACCGAGGTAATTGAAGTTGATAAAGAGCCATTTAGATTGGCGACTGCTGGAGTGTGGAAACTATTTGAAGATCAAGTTGGAAAAGAAAATCTGGACGCAATAGTTAATTTAAAGTAAGTCTTTAAAGCAACTATTAGTGAGTGAAGGATATTTATTTGTATATCCTTCACTCACTAATCTTTTTTATAAGGAGATGAACGGTTTTGAGAAATTTTATGGATAAAGTAAATATATGTTTAAATTGGGCTTCGATTATTTCTATTACTATGATGTTGTTTATTATTTTTTTGCAGGTGATTTTTCGATATGTTTTACATAATTCTTTAACTTTTTCTGAAGAATTGGCAAGATATCTCTTTGTGTGGACTGTATTTATGGGTTCAGCAGTAGTAGCCAGAGATAATGGCCATATTATTGTAGGCGTGTTAACTGAAAGATTAAAAGGTAAAAAAGCTAAATATGTAAAAAGTGCCGCTTATATTTCTACTATGATATTCGTAGTAATTTTATTTTACCAAGGTCTAAGGATGATGAAATTAAGTTCTTTTCAACACTCACCCGCATTAGGGATTTCAATGTCCTGGGTATATTTAGCAATTCCTGTTGCGACGTTTGTAATGTTTTGTAATCTATTGATTTTAATTGTAGATGTTTTACAGGCAAAAGAGTAGATTTAAAATAACTGTGGAAATTGAGGTGAAAAAAATTGTTATTATGGTTAATATTTAGTTGTTTTGTTGTTCTGTTAATTATTGGAGCTCCGATTGGAGTGGCATTAGGGTTATCTTCTGCAGTTGTTCTTTATGCGGTTATGGATATCCCTTTAATAGTTGTTGCCCAGAGGATGTTTACTGCAGTAGATTCATTTTCTTTTATGGCTTTACCATTTTTTATGTTAGCCGGAGCATTTATGTCTGCAGGCGGGGTTACCAAGAGGTTAGTAACTTTTGCAAACTCTTTAGTAGGGTTTATTGCCGGGGGCTTAGCATTAGTAGTTGCCGTATCCGGAATGTTTTTTGCAGCTATCTCCGGCTCCTCAGCTGCCACTACCGCGGCTATCGGTGTTAGTATGATTGATGAAATGGTAAAAAAAGGGTATAAAAAAGATTTTGCCGCTGCAGTTGTAGCTTCCGGAGGAACAGTGGGAATAGTCATCCCTCCCAGTATTACCATGGTAGTTTATGGAGTAATAGCCGGAGTATCAATCGGTGATTTATTCTTGGGGGGATTTTTACCGGGAATACTTATGGGGACATCTATGTGTGTGGTAAGTTATATTATATGTAGAAGAGCAGGGTTTAAAGGAGAAGGAAGACTTTCTTTAATAAATATTCTAAGATCATTTAAAGATAGTTTCTTCGCTTTGATGATGCCGGTAATTATTATCGGAGGTATTTACGGAGGAGTATTTACTCCGACAGAGGCTGCGGCAGTTGCAGCGGTTTATGGAATGTTTATTGGATTTTTTATTTATAAAGAATTGAAGATAAAAGACTTGCCTTCTGTTATATTGAAAGCAGCAGTGAGCACAACA
Organism: Atribacterota bacterium; assembly: GCA_030666935.1. GTDB lineage: Bacteria > Atribacterota > Phoenicimicrobiia > Phoenicimicrobiales > Phoenicimicrobiaceae > Sediminicultor. The sequence goes on from DAOUWX010000056.1 coordinate 1,887, forward strand.
GTTATTATGTTCATAGTAGGAGCTGCCAATCTATTTGGATGGATTTTAACTAATGCTCAAGTTCCCCATAAAATTGGAATGATGTTCGCATCTATTAGCAGCAACCCAATTGTTTTTCTAATGTTGGTTAATGTATTATTACTATTTATAGGCACCTTGATAAATGCTTCTGCAGCAGTAGTAATATTAACTCCTATTTTATTGCCCGTGGCAATTTCTATGGGAATAAATCCTGTGTTTTTTGGAGTTTTAGCAGTAGTAAATTTAGCCATTGGCTGTATTACCCCTCCCGTGGGGCTTGACCTTTTTGTAGTTACTGCAATTACTAAAGTACCTATAGAAAAAGTAACCAAAGCAATCCTTCCTTATTTATTGGTTTTATTATTGGATTTAGTAATTATTACTTATTTTCCTCAAATCATACTTTTTATTCCAAATTTATTGGGAAGATAAGAGTATCCGTTCTTTGTTTTAATCGGAGGTAAAAGAAAAAAATGAAATTAAGATACGGTAAAGAGGAAGTTCAATTACCGATACAAGATGAAAATATAATAAAAATACTAAATTTAAAAAAACAAAAAGCTCTACTAAATCCAGAGAACAGATTAAAAAATCTTTTAAAAAATCCGATTGGTTGCGCTTCTTTGAGGGAATTAATCTTTCAGAAAAAAGCCAGTAAGATTTTAATTATTGTAAACGATATAACCAGACCAACACCCTATGAAGTAATTTTACCTCCTTTATTAGGTGAATTGCATGAAATGGGAATAAAAAAAGAAAATATAATTTTTATAATTGCAACAGGCATACATCGCAGCAATTCACAAGAAGAAATAAAGGAAATGTTTGGGGAAAATATTTTTTCGGCGTATAAATTCATTAATCATGACTGTAATGATCTAAACTTAAAAGATTTGGGTAGATTGAAAAGCGGTAATAAGCTCTGGGTTAACCCGATTATTCCAGATATAGATTTTATAATTACCACCGGGGTAATAGTTCCTCATTATTTCGCCGGTTTTTCCGGGGGAAGAAAATCCATCCTTCCCGGTATTTGCGGGAGAAAGACCATTGAAGCTAATCATGCTAAGATGGTTTATCCCGATTCCCGAGCCGGAAATCTTAAAGGTAACCCTGTTCACCAAGAGATGCAGGAAGCCGCAGAAAAAGTGGGAGTTGATTTTAATATCAATGTAGTTACTGATGAAAACCACCAGATAGTAGAAATTGTAGCAGGGGAATTATTAACCTCGTGGCAGCAGGGAGTGAAAATATGTAAGCAAATATATATCTGCCCTATTGAAAAAAAGGCAGATGTTGTGATTGCCAGTGCGGGCGGCTATCCTAAAGATATTAATGTTTATCAAGCTCAAAAAGCCTTAGAAAATGCTTGTCATGCAGTAAAACTTGGAGGAACAATTATACTATTGGCAGAATGTTTAGAAGGTTACGGAGAAGCTACATTTGAAAATTGGATAGAAGAAGCAAACTCTCCCGATGATATAATTAAACGTTTAAATAAGAAATTTACTTTAGGCGGCCACAAAGCTTATGGTGTAGCTAAAATAGTAAAAGAAGTGGAAGTGATTTTTATTTCTTCTCTTGCTCCGGAAAAAGTTCATAAATTATTTTTTATTCCCATGGAAAATGTTTCTCAAGCTTTAAATTATATTAAAGATAAATATGGGAAAAATTTTCATGCCTATATTCTTCCTTCAGGGAATACAGCTTTACCTCAACTAATTTAGTTTCCCAATTAAATTATTGCAGAAAAATTTCCTCTACAACTCTTAACTATTTTAGAAAGATAGAGGCTAACTTCCTATTTGAAAAAATCTAAAAAAATCATCATTAATATCTACTTATTAAAAAATATTTTATAAAATCCTGTTAACAAGTTTTATCATATCTGTTAAATAAATCTACCTTTAATTCCTTATTAAGTTGTACCCCCCATCAATTCTTCTAATTCTTCCTCAATTATTTCAATTAGAACATATAGGAAAAAATCTTTTTATTATTCTAAAGTCGATGTGAAACCGTTGTTAATAAAGATATTTAATCTTTTTTAAAATATTTTTAAAAAAAGCTTGATTTTATAGATTAATAGTATATAATATATGATATATCATATATTATAAATTATTAAGTAATTTTAAGATCTATTTTTTAGGAAAAATTCTTTAATTCAAGAGAGGACTATATAAAATGGATGATTTTTTAAAAATTGATAAAATACAAAATCATAAACTATTAAGTCAAAGAGTTTATACTATATTGAAAACAGCAATTATTCAAGGAGATTTAGATGAAGGATTTAAATTAACCGAAGCTAAAGTGGCTAAGGAATTAGGAGTAAGTAAAACGCCGGTTAGAGAAGCTTTACGGCAATTAGCTGATGAAGAGTTTGTTAGAATAACTCCAAATCAAGGAGTAGTTGTAAACAAAATATTGATTGAAGATATAGAGGAATTTTTACAAATTCGCATGGCTTTGGAAGGCCTGGCTGCTAACCTCGCTGCAAAAAGAATTAACAAGAAAGAGATCAAAGAATTAGAAGAATACAATAAACAGATGTATAAATTTGCAATAAAAAAAGATTTATTAGCTTTTGGCAAAGAAAATGCTAAATTTCATAATTTATTATTGCATGCTTCGGGTAATAAACGATTAACCAGGATTGTGAGTAATTTTACTGATATTGCTTATAGATTTTGGCTTAAATCACTTAATGAACCAGAAAAATATAAAAATTCGTTAGAGGAACATAGTAATATTCTTACAGCTTTAAAAAAGAGGGATCCAGAAGAAGCTGAACAATTAGTTCGAATACATTTAAATAATGCATTAAAAATGATTTTAAATAGTGCAGGAGAACTTAAAGATACGGAGATTAATAAAAAAACATAGCGGAAATATATTTTTAGTTATTTCTAACCGGGAGATATTTAAAAAGCACTAAAGTGTAATTAGTGTAAAAACTTATTTATTAAATTTAAGAGAAGATTTTGTAATTAAGAGATAATGCTGATTATAAATAATAATATACTTGTGGAGGGGAGAATGGTTATTGATAAAGAATTAGAAAAAAAATTGAAAAATTTAACTATCGAAAGCAAACTTTTAACTATGGAAATGTTTCATGAAAGCGGTCAGGGAGGACATTATGGCGGTTCTTTTTCTTCGGCAGAATTTCTAACAGTACTCTATAATGGGATTTTAAAGATTGATCCCAAAAATCCTAATTGGAAAGAGAGAGATCATTTTATTCTAAGCAAAGGTCATATTTGCGGACTTTTCGTAGCAGTGCTTGCATTGAGGGGGTTTTTCGGCAAAGAAATGCTTTCTACTTATGATGAGATAAACAGTGCGATAGGTATGCATACTACACTTATGATACCCGGTTGTGAGTTTGCAGCCGGATCATTAGGCCACGGTTTATCTGCAGGCGTAGGAGCTGCTTTAGCTAAAAAAATAGATAAGCTATCTTCACGCGTATTTGTGCATATGGGAGATGGTGAAAATGATGAAGGATCCGTGTGGGAAGCAGCAATGGCGGCAGGCAAGTTCAAACTGGATAATCTTGTGGCTACCATTGATCGTAATATGATGAATTATGAAGGCAGTACAGAATCAATCATGCCTCTTGAACCATTAGAAGATAAATGGAAAAGTTTTGGCTGGGCCGTAAAGACAGTTAACGGCCATGATGTAACAGAACTGTATGATGTTTTAAGTTCCCTACCGATAGAACAGGACAAGCCCTCTTGTATAATTATAAAAACTATTAAAGGAAAAGGGATTCCTTGCATGGAAGGCAATTGGGAATATCATTATGCCAAATTAAATGATGAAGATTATCAGGAGCATTATAATCTTTTAGAAAAATGTAAATGTAATTAGTGGCGATTATGAAAATTATAAAAGAGGTAAGCTTAATATGAAGAAAATAGATTTTGAAAAATATAAAGGATTAACCGGAAGAGATATTATCAATAAAGTTTTACTTGATATCGGTGAAATAGAGCCAAAGACTGTTCTTCTGGGAGCAGATTCCCTTGGTCAAGCAGGAGGGCAACTCTTTCAAGAGCGATTTCCGGAAAGAACTTTTAATTTTGGTATCGCTGAGCCAAACATGTTAGGTGCTGCAGCGGGTTTCGCTATATTGGGCAAGATACCAATTAGCATAGTTTATGGCTTTGTAATTGCCAGGGCATTAGAGCAGATAAGAGATGATATATGTTATAACAATAAAAATGCTAAAATATTATGTCAAACAGCTACTTTTGATCTACCTGCCGGAGGTGTCACTCACCATGGTGTAGAAGATGTTTCATTTTTACGTAATCTTGCCAATATAACTATTATTCAACCGGCAACTCCACTTGAAACAGTTGCTGCCGCATATCAAGGAATTTTGGAACATGAAGGTCCGGTATATCTACGTTTTTCACGAACCACCAAAGAAGAACTATACTCTCCTGATGATTATGAATTCCAAATAGGTAAAGCCATTACCTTACAAGACGGTCAGGATATTACTTTAATTGCCACCGGCAGCTCGGTACATATTGCCAAAAAAGCAGCAGATACTCTGGAAAGTAAAGGCATCAGTGTACGATTGATTAATATTCACACCATTAAGCCTATTGATAAAGAGGTCATTATAAAGGCAGCAGAAGAAGCGAAGGGGATTGTAACCGTAGAAGATACTAACGCATCCGGTGGATTAGGAGCTGCGGTTTGCAGTGTTGTATGCCAGAATAATCCGATAAAAGTCAAACATGTCTCCATCCCTGATGATTGTTTTTCAGTCATTGGTCCTTCTATAGATGCTTTAAATGAGTATTTTGGGATTACCGAAGAGAATATAAGTAAGAAAGTAGAGCAGATATTGGGGTAGGCATAAATATTTAGACATATTTATGCTTAAAATTTAAGACTTGTAAAAAAAATTATATTTAAGAAAAATGATTAATAGCAAGTAATTTTTGCAAAATGTTTTTTGAATAAAAGAGTATATTTACCCTTGATGTTTGAATTGTTTATTATTAATTACAAAATAAAACTAAGATAATATTATTATGAAGGGATGATAAAAAGATTGAAAATACCTTACACAATAAACCAAAAGATAAAAAATGTTTATAAGTCTGAGGAAGCAGTAAGATATTTAAGTTTAATCGGTGTTGTATTTTTTATATTTGTTTATATGACATTTTATAACCATCACTTTATTGGCGTGAGAAATTTAAGAAATTTGCTTCTAAATATATCTATGCTGGGTAGTATAGCAATTGGAAGTGCAATAGTACTAATAGGTGGTGAAATTGATCTTTCAATTGGCGCCACTGTTAGTTTTTGTGGATTAGTACTGGTAACTTTTATAGATAAATACGGAGCATTAGCTGCTATTTTAAGTTGTTTAACTTGTGGCATAGTAATCGGTAGTGTAAACGGATTATTAACAGTTAAAGCAAAGATACCTTCTTTTATTGCTACTTTAGCCATGATGCTTATTATAAAAACCATTACCTTAATTTCTTTTGGTACCATTACCAAGTATGATACTAATGCAACATTTCAATCGGTTAGGAGCGGCACTTTAATGGGCATACCTTATATATTTTTGTTATTATTGATAATACTAATCGGAGCATGGTATTTACTTAAACATCTTATTTTAGGACGCCATATTTATGCTGTAGGAGGTAGTGAGGATGCCTCTAGATTATGTGGTATTAGAGTAGAACGTGTAAAATTTATTACATTTGTAATTATGGGAGGCTTGGCTTCTTTTACCTCGTTTTTAATAATGGTTAATACCAAAGCTTTTGATTCATTTGTTGGCACTGGTCTTGAATTAGAAGCTATAGCAGCAGCGGTGGTTGGTGGTGCTACCTTAAACGGTGGAAAAGGAACAGTCGTTGGAGCAATATTGGGTGTTGTTTTATTAGAAACCATGTATACTGCGTTTAATTTTTTAGGTATGCGGGCAGATATCCAACAAATTACTAAAGCTTGTATTTTGATTCTTGCTCTTTTGCTCTCGTCGCGTAAATTAAGCAAGGCTTAATTATTATTTTATGTTTAATGTTATGTAAAAAGAGAGGTTGTTATGAGAAGAAATTATACACTTAAGATATGGTTGATATTTATATTTATGGTTATAGTGTTTACAATAATTAAACCCGTATTTATTTCTCCTCGAAATTTAATTCATCTTCTTACTCAAATTTCTTTTAAGGGAATACTTGCTTTAGGAATGACTTTTATCATTATTTGTGGAGAAATAGATCTATCGGTAGGTGCAATCCTCTGTATTAGTGGAATTGTTATTGTTTCCTTGCAAAAAACCGGAGCACCATTATTTGTACCAGTTCTTGCAGGGCTTGGAGTAGGTGTTATTATTGGATTTATCAACGGGATGCTGGTTGCGAAAAAGCATCTTCCTTCTTTTATCGTGACTTTGGCAACGATGACTGCTATTCGTGGATTTGCCCTACTGTATACGGAAGGTTACCCGATTAGTTGTTCAGATTCTACTTTTATATCTTTGGGAAAGGCTAAATTCATAGGAATTCCGGTGTACTGCTATATTTTTATTATCGTGGCCATAGTATATCACTTCTTATTATCATCTACTACTTTTGGGAGGAAGACTTATGCTATAGGCAGTAATATAGGAAGTGCTAAATTTAGTGGTATTAATGTAGATAGAGTTAAAATTGAATTATTTGCTCTAATGGGTTTTACTGCTGCTTTATCAGGTCTGCTTTATTCGGCTCGTCTTGCCAGTATTGCACCTACAAATGGAACATTATATGAAATAGATGTAATTGCAATGGTTGTAATAGGTGGAGTTTCAATCCACGGCGGATCTGGCACTATCTTGCAAACAATTCCGGGTATTTTAATTTTTGCAAGTCTAACCAATATATTGACTTTAAATAACGTTAACCCTTTTTATTATTATATGGTAAAAGGTCTGGTCATAATTATAGCTCTAATATTACAGGGTGGCATTAAATGGAAATTTAGAGATTATCGTTTTTTATCTCTATTTAAATCCAACCATGTTGATAATGTAAGTGGCGGGAAGAGTTCAAATGAATAATCCATGTTTAATAAAAATGGAAGAGATATCAAAAAATTTTGCTGGGGTTGTAGCACTTGAAAAGGCGAATTTGAATGTAAAGCAAGGTGAAATCCACGCTCTAGTCGGAGAGAATGGTGCAGGAAAATCAACTTTGATGAAAATCTTAGTTGGAGCTGAAGAAAAAGATACAGGAAATATTTATATAAATGGTAGTGAAGTGAATTTTAAAAATCCTTTGGATGCTAAAGCAGCAAAAATAGCAATAATATATCAAGAACTTAGCCTTGTTCCAAATTTGAATGTGAGCGAAAATATTTTTCTTGG
>DAOUWX010000113.1 GCA_030666935.1 Atribacterota bacterium
AGATGGAAATTATCAAACCAACGTTTATGAGATAGTTAGATCTGAAGATTTACCATATCCGGAGCAGAATTGTGAAGAAGGAGTATGACAAAAATAATTGACCGATTCGCCAATTGACCAATTGACCAATTAAAGATGAGAAATGCAAGATGCAAATGCAGTAATGAGTAATAAAGAAAAAGAAAAGACAAGTTACGGATTACGGGTTAAGAAACACAATACAGAGAAAGATACAGGATGAGATTGCTTCAGTCGCTTCGCTTCTTCGCAATGACAGATTAATAGATTCCCGCGTGCGCGGGAATGACAGAGGAAAAACAGGAATGACAGAGAAGAAAATACAGAGAAATTTGCACCATGGAGGTAATATAGAAATTTTTGCACCAGGGGTAGTGCAAATTTGGAATGATTTTAATGATGATGTGGTCATTTTTGCACTAGGGGTAGTGCAAATATTTCGTAGTTATTCACGTTTTGGTATCATTTTTGCACCAGGGGTGGTGCAATATTTTTACGAAGGTGGTTCAAATCTTGACCCCTAATAATAACAATTTAAAAAAAACAACAGCAATAATGTTAGGGTCCAAAAATTACCCCTATTCAGGTATAATTTTTGGACCCGAGCAATACCAATACTGCTGCTGCTTTTTAAAATTTAAGAGAGGAAGGAAAGAAGTTGTAAGATTAGATAATTGACCAATTGCCGATTGACCGATTTGCCGATTAAAGGTGGGAAATATGAGGTATAAAGATAGTTGCAAGTTAAGATGAAAGATAGAAGATGCGAGATGCAAGGTGCGAATACGGTAATAAGTAATGAATGATATGTGATAAAGAAAAAGATGTGGGATGAATTAGTCGTTAGTATTTAGTGTTTAGTAAGAAGAATGCAAAGAGAACAAAAAAATAGCTTGTCTTCTCTCCTCGAAGATAAAGGGGATACAAAAGGTTAGGTAGGTGTTAGTTATTTTGATAAATTTTTCTTATTCTAATCCCCGCCTCATTAACTATTATAAAATTTCCTCTCAGTTTGTTTTTTACTTTTTTTAACACCTCTTTTACTAGTCTAAGTTTATTTGAAGATTCTTCATTTACAGCACGTATAAGTAGTATCCCCTGTGCTATTCTACCTTGACGAAAAATTAATTCACCAAAATCTTTATCGTTGGTTATAAGAATTCTGCTTTCACTATTAGCAATCTTTATAACTTCTTCATCAGTTATCCCTGAAGAGCTTTCTGCAACATACATTACATCATATTTTTGATCCCTTAACCAGTCTACAATTGGCTTTTCTACGCTTTCATCTATAAGAAATTTCATAATTTACTTTACCGCTCTTAGCAAATGAACTTCTTCTCCATGAACTGATTCCGCAGCATATTCTAAGGCAGCTTGGATATCTTTTGATGTAAGGTGTGGATAATCCTGGAGAATTTTATCTATTGAGACATTTTGAGCAAGTTTCCGTAATATTATTTCCACCGGAATCCTCGTTCCTTTAATAACGGGTTTACCAACCATTATCCGAGGATTTATTTCAATTCTTTTTGATAAATTTTTTTGAAACATAATGTTTGCCTCCTATTGTTTTGCTTTGTGAAAATAGATATATTACTACTTGTTATTATTTTATCAGTTCTTTGGTTCATTTGCCAATAAATTAATTTACCGATTTTAACTAGTTAGCCGAGTAATTCAGTCTGCCGGGTCAAGATTCAATTAATCGGTTGACCAGTTAGTAGGTTAACAGTTTTCAGATGAGGTTGCCACGCTCTAATAAATCAGGACTCGCAATGACAGAGAAGAAGACGGATTTAGTAGAAAGGAATTTATTCTTCCTCGATATTATATAATTTCCAGCTATCGCCAATTTTTTGTAAATAAACAAACAATATTTCTCCGGAGTTCTCCTGAACAATCTCACCATTATAAAGAATAATCCCCTTTATATACACTTGCGTTTCAGCATATTCACCAGTAATAATAATTGTGTCAATATCCTTAACGATGAAATCTATATCTATTTCTTCAATTTCTCCGGAATCAGGATACCACAGTTCTTTAATATTATTAACATCATTATATGCCGTAGATTCATAAACACAATAACTCCTGGCTCCATCCCAATCTTGATCACTTATAGCTTGAAAATATCCATAAATTGCATCGGTTATTTTTATTTCATCGGGAGATAGACCTGTACTTGCACATCCGGTAAGTACGGCAATAAGCACCGAAAGTAAAATAAATATAGTCAGCTTTAGCGATTTAGCAGATTTCATAATTAACAACCTCCCTTAAGAGAAAAAATTAATCACTCCCACCTTAATCCTCCCCCCTCAAGGGGGAGGAGATGTAAGATGAGATTGCTTCGGTCGTTTCACTCTCTTGTAATGACATTTTATCTTTTAATCAGGTTTGATTACGGAATTTATTTTTTGTAATAGGCTGGATTTTGCAAGATGGACTTTTTGCTTGGCTTCTTTTCTGGTGGGGGCGTGAAAAGATAGATATATTTTTATCTTGGGCTCGGTTCCGGAGGGGCGCAGGCAATACCAGGAGCCATCGGAAAATATTATTTTTAAGACATTCGAGCGAGGTAAGTCAAGGCTGGTAGTCTTTTTAGATTTTAAATTATAACTTTTACCCAGCAAAACATCATCTATTCGGATAATTTCCATACCTTTTATTTGGAGGGCTTCTTTTCTAAAAACCTTCATAATTTCGGCTATCTTCTTCTCCCCTTCTGCCCCTTCCAGATAGATAGAGTGCTGGTCTTCTTCGTAGTAGCCAAATTCTTCGTAAAGATTATCCAAAACCTGAAGTAGATTGAGTCCATTTTTACGGTAATAGGCGGCCATCTCGGCAATTAACATAGCAGAAATTACAGCATCTTTATCACGCACAAAATCGCCGGTTAGGTAGCCGATACTCTCTTCATAGCCGAAGAGGAATTCTTTGCCCTCTTTTTCCTCTACATTTTTTTCCAGATTACAGATAAATTTAAAGCCGGTTAGGGTTTCGTAGGTGTCTACACCGAAGCTATCGGCAATTACCCTGGACATATCACTGGTTACTACGGTCTTTACGATAAAGCCGTTGGAAGGGAGCTGGTTCAGTTCTTTTTTATTACTTAGGATATAATAAAGAAGTAAGATACCAGTCTGGTTGCCGTTTAGGACGGTGTATGAGATTGCTTCGTCGCTCTGTTCCTCACAATGACGAGGGGGATTTTTTACCGCCATAGCGATACGGTCAGCATCCGGGTCAGTGGCAATTAAAATCTCGGCATTTACCTTTTTGCCTAATTTAATAGCCAGCTCAAAGGCAGTAGGATATTCGGGATTGGGAGACTCCACAGTAGAAAAATCAGGGTCGGGCTGAGCTTGTTCTTCTACCACAAATACCTTGCTAAATCCCCTTTCCTTTAATATCTTCCTTATGGGAACATTTCCCGCTCCATGAAGGGGAGTGTATACTATTTTGATAGATTTATCTATCTCTATCCGGTCTTTATCTCTAATGGCAAGCTCTTTTACTTTTTGTAGGTAAATCTGATCTATTTCCTGGCCGACAATATTAAACAGGCTTTGTTGAACGGCAACGGGTAGGTCAAGTTTTTTAATCCGAGAATAATCTTTTATCTGGTTTACCTGATAAATTATTTTATCAGCAATCTCGGGGATTATCTGCCCACCATCGATCCCATAGACTTTATAGCCATTGTATTCCGGAGGGTTATGGCTGGCAGTAACTACTATACCACCAACAGCATTAAGATGGCGCACGGCAAAGGATAGCTCGGGAGTGGGACGGACATCCTCAAAAAGGTAGGTTTTAATGTTATTGGCATTAAGGACTAAGGCGATGGTCTCGGAAAATTCGCGGGATTTGTGGCGGCAGTCGTGAGCAATGACCAGACCACGGGCGAGGTATTCTTGGGGATAAGGCTGCTTTTGCGATTCTTCGATAAGATAATCAGCTAACCCTTGAGTTGCCCGGGATACGGTATAGATGTTCATTCGGTTGGTACCCATAGCTATTTTACCACGCAGACCTCCGGTGCCAAATTTGAGGTCTTTATAAAAACGGTCTTTAATTTCTTCTTCGTTGCCCTCAAGGGCACGAAGCTCTTTTTTGGCTTCGTCACTAAAATGTTCATTTTCTAACCAGAAATGGTATTTTTCGAGATAGTGCAATTTTTGGAACTCCTTTATATTAATTGACCAATTGTCCAATTGGCCGATTAGTAAATTGATATCATTCTATATATAATGCTTGGAGGATTTCTTTGGTTTCTGTGTTCTGGACAAATATTACCAGATGCAGAACCTCTTCTTCTCCGTTAATCTCGGACTCCGGGGCAAGCAATATTTCGGGAACAAATTTAAAGTTAAAGGTAGCCCCGGGTAAGAGTACGGGCATATACTGGAAAGGAAATATGTCCTGTATATAGTTATACGGGCCGGACTCGTCCCCTTCCTTACCGACCATCCCACAGACTGCTAAATCTTTTAAAGATGTATCGCTTACATTTTTGACAGTACCTTTAATAATTATGTTTGCTATTTTTTCTTCTATTAATTCTCCTTCTTTATCTTCTCTCTTTGCTTCTTCTCCCCCTTGGGAAAATTCTTCGTCCTCTTCCTTCTCCTCTTGAGGGAGAGTGTTAGTGTAGAGGGTTTTATTCGCAGAGATCTCAAGAAGGGGTGGCCGGGCACGTTCCTCATCGATAGCATCTTTATAACACTCATAATTTCCATCTACACATTCACAGGCAAGCCCCTGAAGCCTTTTAGTTAAGCCATTGATAAATACATCAGGGGTACCTTTTTTACTATCACCTACATACCAGTTATAGCGGGTATTGGTCTCAAGGGTATCATAGCCATCACCCCAGAGGTGTTCCTCTACCAGAATAAATTTGGAAGTACCATATTCCCAGGCCAAGTCTTCTAAACAGAATTCAGCAGTAGGACAGGTAAGACAACCTTCCTGGACAAAGAGTTCCACCAGAACAGTGCGGGTGCTGGAAACATTTTTCGGAGAATCGTCATCTTGGGCGAAGACTCGGGGAGTAAAGAGATTATTACCGAACAGGGTTAATAACAATATTATTAAAAATATGAATGTGAATATTTTTTCTTTCATTCTCGTCCATTCCCTTTTACATATTATGTAATTACTCTTGGTTTTAACCGTTTCAAACCCATTCTTTGATAATAACTTCTTTATCTTTTTTAAATCTATAATAACAGAAATAATAGAAAAATTGTTTATATTGATATTTGTATATGTTTTATAATATCAAATCTTCGGAAATATGCAAGAAAAAAAATTCACCCTCACCTTAGTCCGTAAAATAAAAGGGGACAGGCTACTTTTTTAAAGAAACCTGTCCCCTTTTATTAATTTTTGTTTCTATTAATCTACATAGATTGCCTGCAAAATCTCTTGAGTACTACTATTGGGTGCTTGGACGTAAACAACTATATGTAAATTATTGAAATTTTCCACCCATTTTAAGTCTTCTGAGTTGGCAGTAAAAGAAAAATCATAAGTTCCCCCGGAAGACAAACTGTCTACCGGAACCGGTGTAAGGATATCCCTGACCACATGATTAGCAGTATAGGTAGGTTTGTCAGGAACGATTAGAGGAACGGAATCTTCATAAATCATTGCCCCGATGGCAATATTACTAAAAGCATTGTCATTAATATTTTGAATACTACCACTAATGCTAATTAATTGAGCAGCACTATCTTTAGAGGCAGAGGCTGAAATGGCAATTTGCGCCGGTTTTGCTAATTCCGCATCAATTGCATTCTTATAATTGCTGTAACTTGAATCATCATGGTGAACAGATTGATTTAAACCGTTAAAATAGGCATCAGGTGTGCCGTCACCTGAATTATACATGTAGTATCTACTAATGGTTTCGGAAGTTGCCCATCCTGATGAAAGCGGATAATTCCAGGCATATTCCTCTAAAACGACTATATTATCAAAACCGTATTCATCTAATAGCTGAGCCATTTCTGATTTGGCCGAAGGACAGCGGCCGCATGCAGGGGCAACAAATAATTCTACCATTACAACCCGATTAAGAGTAATCGGATCAGGGTCGGGGTCG
>DAOUWX010000353.1 GCA_030666935.1 Atribacterota bacterium
AATTGTATTTTACTTACATTTGCAGCCCGCACCTATACGCTAAACGCTGTACGCTCTACGCTAACTAAATACTAACGACTAATCCAATTGGTAGATTGGAAGATTAATTGAACTGGGTAACCGAATAACTGGCCAACTAATCTAATCGGTGAATTGGTTAATTGGCAAATTGGTCAATTAGGAAGAAAGGAATTTTCAAAAGGGAAATAGTCCACTTACATGTACACTCTCGATACAGTATGCAAGACGGGCTCTGCAGCCTTGATGCCCTAATCAAACAAGCCGTTAAATTTAATATGAGAGCAGTGGCTTTAACTGATCATGATGGGCTCTATGGAGCTATTCAATTCTATAAAAAAGCAAAAAAAGCAGGAATAAAACCCATCATCGGCTGTGAAATACGGGTGAAAGATAATCAAAAATCTAATCAGGCCTATCACCTTATTCTTTTAACTAAAGACAAAAAGGGATACAGCAATCTCTGTCAAATTATCACCAGAGCTCATCTATCTAATCCCGACTCTATCCCGGCTATAAAAAAAAATATTTTAGCCAGATACAGTAAAGGAATTATCGGATTAAGCGGGTGTGGCAAAGGGGAAATACCTCTTCTCCTTTTACAAAAGAAGACTGAGCAAGCCGAAAAAATTGCCTGCTGGTATCAACAGGTATTCGGCAAAGAAAACTTTTATTTGGAATTATCTTTTCATGGCCTCGCCCAAGAAAAGGAAATTAATTCCCGATTAATAGAAATGGGACAAAAATTAAAGATTCCCCTGGTAGTAACCAATAATGTCCATTACTTAGAAAAAAATCAGGCCTCCTCTCAAGATTTATTAAACAGGATTGCCAATTTAGGGACAAAAGAAAGATTCTATCATCAAAAACTTAAGACTGATGAATATTATTTTAAATCTCCTCCAGAGATGGAGAAAATATTTTTTCAGGTGCCTCAAGCCCTTAAAAACTCCATTGAAATCGCTGATAAATGCAACTTAGAACTTAATTTAGGAGAAATTCACCTCCCCGCTTATCCCCTACCTCCTTCCTGTTCTGCCCAGGCTTATTTAAAAAAACTTTGCTTAAAAGGGCTTAAAAAATATTATCTCGTTTCCTCCCACAAAGTTACAAAGCGCCTGCAATACGAATTAAAAATAATCGACCAGATGGGTTTTGCCGGATATTTTCTAATCATCCAAGATATAGTTTACTTTGCTAAACAAAACAATATTCCGGTCGGTCCGGGGAAAGGTTCTTCGGCCGGAAGTTTAGTCTCTTATCTCCTTAATATAACCGAAGTAGACCCCTTAAAATACCAACTCTTTTTTGAAAGATTTCTTAACCCGGAAAGAATAGATCTTCCGGATATAGATATAGATTTTAGCCAGCTGGGGAGAGAAAAAGTAATCTCTTATATCTTTAAGAAATTTGGGCATAATCGGGTAACTCATGTTAACACCATCTCCACCTATGCCGCCCGCTCAGCCATTCGAGATACGGGGAGAGCGTTGGGTTTTCTTCCTCGGGAAATAAACAAAATCGCTCAACTTATGCCTATATTTTCCTCACCGGGAGTAATTAGAGCCTCCCTTAAACATTTACCTGAACTGCAAAAACTCCCTCAAGACCAGGAACCTCTTAAATCACTATTCTTTTTCGCTCAAAATATAGAAGGAATACCCCGGCATCTCTCCGTACATGCCTCTTCAATGATAATCTCAGATAGGCCGCTTTCAGAAATAGTCCCTCTGGAGGTAACTAATCAGGGAGGAATAGTAAGCCAATATGAAAAAGAATCCATTAAAGATTTAGGCCTCCTAAAAATGGATATTCTGGGCTCTCGCAGCCTCACTGTAATTAAAAAGACTTTGGAAATGCTGAAAGAAGAAAATATAAATATCAATCTCAGCAAGATTTCCCTTGATGATAAAGCCACCTTCTCTGCCCTGCAGAAAGGTAAGACTCTGGGAGTCTTCCAATTGGAAAGCTCGGGAATGTCTTCTCTTCTAAGAAGGCTTTTTCCTTCCCATTTAAACGATGTAATCGCTGCTCTATCCTTATACCGACCCGGTCCCTTGGACAGTGGAATGACCGAACATTATCTTAAAAGAAAACGGGGAGAAGAAGAGATAGATTATCTACATCTAAAATTAAGATCTATTTTAAAAGACACCTATGGAGTTATCCTCTATCATGAACAGGTTATGCAGGTAGTTTCTGTTTTTGCGGGTCTTGGTTTAGGGGAAGCCGACCTCT